>NZ_QETJ01000005.1:0-113271 GCF_003105095.1 Pseudomonas sp. NDM
GCTCGCTCCCACGGGGGGACTGCATTCCAATGTGGGAGCGAGCCTGCTCGCGAATGCCGCGCCGCGGATTAACAGAAAAAACCTACCCCGGATGCGCCGCCGCCAACAGCTCTTTGGTGTACGGATGCTGGGGGTTGTCGAATACCTCATGACTGGCGCCACGCTCGACCACTTTGCCGTCCTTGATCACGATCATGTCATGGGCGAGGGCGCGCACCACCGCCAGATCGTGGCTGATGAACAGATAAGTCAAACCGTGTTTTTCCTGCAGGTCACGGAGCAGGGCGACCACTTGTTTCTGCACCGTGCGATCGAGTGCCGAAGTCGGCTCATCGAGCAGGATCAGCGCCGGTTTCAGCACCAGCGCCCGCGCGATGGCGATGCGCTGACGCTGGCCGCCGGAGAATTCATGCGGGTAGCGATGGCGGCTTTCCGGGTCGAGGCCGACTTCCCTGAGCACGCGAATCACTTGCTCGTCGCATTCGTTAGCCGTCGATTCGCAATGCACTTCCAGACCTTCGCTGATGATCTGCGCCACCGACATGCGCGGGCTGAGGCTGCCAAACGGGTCCTGAAACACCACCTGCATTTGCCGCCGCCACGGTCGCAGTTGCTTTTGATTGAGGCCGTCGAGCGCTGCGCCCTGAAAGCGAATGCTGCCCTCGGAGTCGAGCAAACGCAGGATCGCCTGACCCAGCGTCGACTTGCCCGAACCAGATTCGCCAACGATGCCCAGGGTCTTGCCGCGCTGAATGTTCAAACTGATGCCGTCAACTGCGCGCAAATACTGCTTGCGCTGGAACAGTCCGCCAGCGACCTGAAAATCGACGCGCAGGTCTGCCACTTCCAGCACGTTTTCACGCTCGTCACGGGGCAGGGCTTCACCTTCGGGCTCCGCGTTCAACAGCACGCAGCTGTAAGGGTGTTTCGGCTCGGTGAACAGGGTTTCGCAGGGCGCCTGCTCGACAATCTCGCCGGCCTTCATCACACAGACGCGCTGAGCAATGCTGCGTACCAGATTGAGATCGTGGCTGATCAGCAGCAGCGACATGCCCAAGCGCTGTTGCAGGGATTTGAGCAGCAAGAGAATCTTGCGCTGCACGGTGACGTCCAGTGCCGTGGTCGGTTCGTCAGCAATCAACAACTCCGGTTCGCAGGCTAGCGCCATGGCGATCATCACCCTCTGCCGTTGCCCGCCAGAGAGTTGATGCGGATAGGCCTTCAGCCGTTCCCGGGGCTTCTGGATGCCGACCAGTCCGAGCAGTTCGAGAATGCGCTGCTGCGCTTGCTTGCCGCCCAGGCCACGGTGCAGCAGCAGGGTTTCGCCGATCTGCTTTTCGATGGTGTGCAAGGGATTGAGCGAGGTCATCGGCTCCTGAAAGATCATGGCGATGCGATTGCCGCGCAGTTCTCGCAAGACTTTCGGATCGGCGCCCAGCAGCTCCTGCCCTCGATAGCGGATGCTGCCACGGGATTGCGCCTCAGTGTCGGGCAGCAGTTGCAGGATCGAATGCGCCGTCACCGATTTCCCCGAACCCGATTCGCCGACGAGTGCCAGGCATTCACCGGGGCGGATATCCAGGCACAGGTCACGCACCACCGTCTGGCCATGGAAGGCGACATTGAGGTTGCGGATTTCAATCAGGTTGTCAGTCATGGTCACGCTTCAGGATCGAGGGTCAAAAGCGTCACGCAACGCTTCGCCGATGAATACCAGTAATGAAAGGATCAGCGCCAGGGTGAAGAACGCGGTCAAGCCAAGCCATGGCGCTTGCAGGTTCTGCTTGCCCTGACCGATCAGCTCGCCCAGCGAAGCACTGCCGGCCGGCATGCCGAAGCCGAGGAAATCCAGCGCGGTCAGCGTCGAGATGGCCCCGGTCAGAATGAACGGCAGGTAGCTCAGCGTCGCGTTCATGGCGTTGGGCAGGATGTGCCGGAAGATCACCTTGCGGTCAGTCAGACCCAGGGCGCGCGCGGCTTTGACGTATTCCAGATTGCGCCCGCGCAGGAACTCGGCGCGCACTACGTCCACCAGGGCCAGCCAGGAAAACAGCGCCATGATCCCCAGCAGCCACCAGAAATTCGGCTCGACGAAACCGGAAAGAATGATCAGCAGATACAGCACTGGCAGTCCCGACCAGACTTCCAGTACGCGCTGCCCGAGCAGATCGACCCAGCCACCGTAATAGCCCTGCAACGCGCCGGCAGCGATGCCGATCAGCGCACTGACGAAGGTCAGCATCAACGCAAACAGGATCGACACCCGAGCGCCAAAAATGACCCGCGCCAGCACATCGCGGGCCTGATCATCGGTGCCCAGCCAGTTGACCGACGTTGGTGGGCTCGGCGCCGGTTTGTTCAAGTCGTAGTTGGGCGTGTCGTCGCTGAACGGAATCGGCGGGAACAATAACCAGCCGCCCTCCTTGCGGATCAGGTTCTGCACGTACTCGCTGCGATAATCAGCCTGGAAGGGCAGTTGCCCGCCGAACTCCTGCTCGGTGTGGCGCTTGAGCACCGGGAAGTACCACTGTCCCTGATAACTGACCATCAACGGCTTGTCGTTGGCGATCAATTCGCCGCCCAGCGTCAGCATGAACAGGCCGATGAACAACCACAGCGACCACCAGCCGCGACGGTTTTTCTTGAAACGTTCGAAACGGCGGCGCCCCAAAGGCGAGAGCGTGAGCATCAGGCGTTCCTCGCGGCGAAGTCGATACGCGGGTCGACCAGGGTGTAGCACAGGTCGCCGAGCAGTTTTATCAGCAGACCGAACAGGGTGAAGATGAACAGCGAGCCGAACACCACCGGATAGTCCCGTGAAACCGCCGCTTCGTAGCTCATGCGCCCAAGGCCGTCGAGGGAGAAGATCACTTCGATCAGCAGGGAGCCGGCGAAGAATACGCTGATGAATGCCTGAGGAATCCCGGACACCACCAGCAGCATGGCGTTGCGGAACACATGTCCGTACAGCACCCGGCGTTCGCTCAAACCCTTGGCCCGGGCAGTGACCACGTACTGCCGGGTGATCTCATTGAGGAACGAGTTTTTCGTCAGGATGGTCAGGGTGGCGAACCCGCCGATCACCAGCGCGGTGACCGGCAACACCAGATGCCAGAAGTAATCGGCGATCTTGCCCAGCGTCGACAGCGATTCGAAGTTGTCCGAAACCAGTCCGCGCACCGGAAACCAGTTCAGCGAAGTGCCGCCGGCAAATACCACGATCAGGAACATCGCGAACAGAAACGCCGGCATCGCATAGCCAATGATGATCGCTGTGCTGCTCCAGATATCGAAATGGCTGCCGTGGTGCACGGCCTTGCGGATGCCCAGCGGGATCGACACCAGATAGGTGATCAGCGTCGCCCATAAACCCAATGAGATGGTGACCGGCATTTTTTCCAGAATCAGGTCGGTGACCGTCGCGCCGCGAAAGAAGCTCTTGCCGAAATCCAGCTGCGCATAGTTTTTCAGCATCAGCCACAGGCGTTCGTGGGCAGGCTTGTCGAAGCCGTACTGTTTTTCGATGTCCTTGATCAGTTGCGGATCCAGGCCACGGCTGGCGCGCGAAGCGTTGCTCGATGTCTCGCTGGCTCCGCCGCCGACACTGGCACCGCCGATGCCTTGCAGATGGGCGATGGCTTGTTCCACCGGTCCGCCGGGCGCGGCCTGAATGATCACGAAATTGACCAGCAGGATGATCACCAGCGTCGGAATGATCAGCAGCAGGCGCCGCAGTATATAACCCCACATCAGTGCGGCCCTCCGGGTCTGCTGCGACTGATTTTCTCAGCGGTCATTTGTTGATTGGTCAGCGGTGTCCGACTGATTTCCCACCAGCTCTCGATGGCTTCGTCATTGCTCGCCTGCACTGTCGGAATGCCGAAGCGGTTCCACCAGACGGTCGAGGTGCCTGGCGGGTAATAGTTGGGAATCCAGTAGTAATTCCATTGCAGCACCCGGTCCAGTGCATGGGCGTAATGCAGCATGTCCGATTGGGTCGAGGCGCGGATCAGGCCGTTGATCAAGGTGTCAACCGCCGGGTTTTTCAGCACCATGTAATTGTTCGCGCCCGGATCGTTGGCTGCCGCCGAACCGAAATAGTTGAGCAGCTCGCCGCCGGGGGAGGTGGTGACGGGATAGCCGGTAACGATCATGTCGTAGTCGCGGCTCATCAGGCGGTTGACGTACTGCGAGGCATCGATGCGGCGGATATTGAGTTCGATGCCGATCTGTTTCAGGGTGCGCTTGTAGGGCAGCAGCAGGCGATCCATTCCGTTCTGGCTGACCAGAAAGGTGAAACTCAACGGCTCGCCGGCGCTGTTCACCAGTTGGTCGCCGTCCGGTTTCCAGCCGGCCTGCTCGAGCAGATCGAGCGCTTGCAGTTGCTTGTCACGGATGATGCCGCTGCCATCGGTCTTCGGTGCTTCGAAGACTTTGCTGAAAACTTCCTCAGGTATCTGGCCGCGCAGCGGTTCAAGGATTTTCAATTCCTGCGCATCGGGCAACTGCCGGGCGGCGAGATCGGTATTGGAAAAGTAGCTCTGCTGGCGGATATAGACGTTGCGCATCATCTGCCGGTTGCTCCATTCGAAATCCCAGAGCATCGCCAGTGCCTGGCGCACACGACGGTCCTGGAACATCGGTTTTTGCAGATTGAACACGAAGCCCTGAGCCGACTGCGGCGCTTCGGTGGCGAGGTGGGCTTTCTGCAAACGGCCATCGCTGAGAGCTGGGCTGTCGTAGCCGATCGAGTAGCCGGTCGCGGAAAATTCGCGGTTGTAATCATAGGCGCCGCCACGCAACACCTGACGGGCGACGTCGGTATCGCCGAAGTACTCGATGCTGAAATGGTCGAAGTTGTACAGGCCGCGACTCACCGGCAGGTCCTTGCCCCACCAGTCGCCATTGCGTTCGAAGGTAATGCTGCGCCCGGAATCGACTTTGCCGACCCGGTACGGTCCGCTGCCCAGTGGCGGTTCATAGCCACCGCCGCCAGCGAAATCGCGACTCTTCCACCAATGTTCGGGGAACACCGGCAGGGTCGCGACATCCAGCGGCAGGGTGCGGTTTTCGTTGCTTTTGAAGTCGAAGCGCACGGTCAGCGGCGCTTCGATTTCGACGTCCTTGACGTCGGCGAACTGGGTGCGATAACGCAGGCTGCCCTGGGTCATCAGCAGGTTGTAGGTATAGCGAACGTCTTCGGCGGTGATCTGTTTGCCATCGGCAAAGCGCGCCTTGGGATTGATAAAGAAACGCAGCGACAGCCCGTCGTCCGAACGCTCCATTTTCTCCGCGACCAGACCATAGACGGTGTAAGGCTCATCGAGCGAGCGTTGCGCCAATGGAGAATAAAGGAGCCCGTCGATCTGTGTGACACCGATGCCTTTGTCTATATAAGGCAGCAAATGGTCGAAGTGACCGATTTCGATCGCCGAGCGACGCATCGTCCCGCCCTTCGGCGCTTGCGGATTGGTGTAGTCGAAATGGCTGAAGCCGTCGGGATATTTGGCCGGTTCACCGTAAACGGTCAACGCGTGTTGCGGCGCAGCGTTGACACCGGCGGCACCCGTGAGCAGGGCGAGGGCGGTGAACAGCAGTGTGGGAAAAACCAGTCGCATCGTCAGCCTTGGAACGGAAAATCGATAAGCGCAAGTTGTACGCGAGCCGCGCGTCACTCGCCAGCCGTATATGTAACTGAAACACAACGGCCCACCAGAAGGCGGGCCGTTATCGCAATCGGACGACGGATCAGTCCTGACGGCTGGTGACTTCCAGCAGGTGGTAACCGAACTGGGTCTTCACCGGGCCTTGCACGACATTGATTGGCGCGCTGAACACCACGGTGTCGAATTCCTTGACCATCTGGCCAGGACCGAAAGAACCCAGATCACCGCCCTGGCGGCTGGACGGGCAGGTGGAGTTGGTCTTGGCGACTTCGGCGAAATCAGCGCCGGCTTCGATCTGAGCCTTGAGTTCGTTGCACTTGTCTTCGCTGGAAACCAGGATGTGGCGGGCAGTGGCTTTAGCCATGGGGAATTCTCCGAACTGTTTCAATAAAAGGTGGAGCCTACCGGAATCAGTGGGCGAATTCTCGGCAAAGTTCCATTCTCGATGGCAGAACCGATTCAGAGATCCGCCGCTCGCAGGCGCCGTGCATGTTCGACATACAGGTCAATCGGATCGGGTGATGGCCCGTTTACGCGAGTGGTACGCCGCAGGCTGGCCAGATGATCCATTGGATAATCAGAGCGGATCACTTGCCCCAGATGGGTACTGAAGCGTCCGACGAAACCGTCGTTCTGTTGGGGTTCGGTGGTGAAGTATTGCGACAGGCGCCGGCATATGTCCTGAAACGGATCCAGCGCTGGCAGCGTCGATTGGGGGACAACCCCGCTCCACGAGTAATAGCGCACGCCATTGACCTGCCCGGGGCCGTGGCCACCCCAGGTTTGCGGCAGTCCCTGCGGAAACCTGTCATTGAATTGACCGACGCCGACCGTGGTCAGTGCGTTGAGCGCGGCCAATGCATTCTGCGGCAGTGCCACATTACCGCTGAGTAGCGACAACAAATCAGCAAACTGTGTCGCCACGTTTTGTGCGACGGCCTCCGGCAGCTTGCCCGGGATCAGCGCATTGCGCAGGAAGTCGGCGAGCTCCGAGCCATGGTTCGGACCACTGACGGAGGTGACTGAAGCGACGACGTTTGGTGCAAGCGCCGCCGCGTAGCGTGCAGCGAGTGCGCCTTGGCTGTGTCCGATCAGGTTGACTTTCTTCGCGCCTGTGCCTCGCAGCACACAGGCAATCTGTGACAGCAATTGCTCACCCCTCATTTCGTTGTTGTGAGTCGCCGAAAGGTGTGGAACAAACAATCGGCAGCCGGCCGATTTCAGCGCGGACTTGACGTCATGGAACAGCTCGAAATGACCGATACGCTCGAACCCGAACAGACCGTGGACCAACAGGATGGGATAACGAGTTGTAGCATTCCGTTGCATGTTCTTACCTTTTTCGTAGAAGTTCATCGGGAAATCACCGGGCCACTCTAAAACACTCATCTCGTTGAAGAAGTACGAAGAGGCTTCACGTTGCGTTTGAAAATGGAATAGGGGGCGTACGAAATTTCGGATACCTGTGAAATCCGAATCGGAAGTTCATTGGGTCGTTTGTCGGCATAAGAGCCCCAAGCCCCCACTTGCCTACTTTGCGAGTAGCGATTACGCCGGCTTCGCGACGTATGCGGCTGACAGCCAGGACAGTCAAAGAAGTCCTCAATGTAGGTGTCGGTGTCGTCATCCAGGGCGGCACGTTATCCATGGAGTGGAGACGAAATGAATCACCATGAAATCGAGTTTTGCTGGCGCATGCATCAGCCGGTCGCGGCTCAAGTGTCTGCCGAACCGCTGTTCGCGCCGACGATCGACGGTCTGGAGGGCAGCGTCCTCGACCCTTCGCTAACCAGGATCGTCGTACGGATCGCGCCCTACGCCAACATGACCTGTGGCGATCAGTTGGTGCTGTACTGGGAGGGGCTGGATATCGAAGGTTTTGCCTATCAATACGAGAGGATCCGGTTTATCAGCCAGGCCCAGGTGGGCAAAGACGTCATCTTCGTCATCAAGGGCATGCATGTGGCCGCGCTGGACGGAGGTTCGCTGCAGGTCTACTGGGCACTGCAAAGTCCGCGCGTCCCCGGCCCCGTGGAGTCTGCTCGCCTGCAATTGTCTGTGGGGGATGTCCGTCCGCAGCTGTTGGCGCCGCAGATAGAGGGCTCGGTCAACGGGGCGCTGGAGCCGTTGCGCGTTGCCGAAGGCACGCTGGTGACGCTGCAGCCTTACGCGCGAATGTCCGTGGGCGACCGGGTGATGTTGTCCTGGCACGGAGATACCTCGCCCGAGATTTTCACCGATGCATTGAAGGTGGAGGCCTATGCGGTTGGCCAAAGTCTTTCATTCTGGGTGCCGGGCAGCTACATCGAAGCCCATCGCGGTGGCGAGGTGGTTGTCGGTTACCGTGTCGAACAACCCTGCGCAACCATTCGAACGTCAGAGCCCGCCACTGTTTTCATCGGGCCTGCGGCGCGTGCGCAACTGGTTGCGCCGGATGTTGTCGGCGCGATTGAAGACGTGTTGTCAGTGAAGGATTCGGTCGACGGGGTTGCCATTCTCATTGAGGACGCGCAAGTGCAGGAGGATGAGTTGGTCTATCTCAAGCTTGACGGCGAATTTTTCAGCCACCGGGATGACCTTGAAATCACTCCGGAGATGGCCGGGCAACCGCTGAGTTTCACCGTCCCTCACCGCTTCTGGCGTGAACATCACGGCACAACAGTCGAAATTGGCTACACGGTTGAACGCCTGGATGACGTCAGTCAGCAATCCGCGGTGAGACGGATCAACGTAGTGGCATAGCCTGCGAACTGCAGCCCTCCACGCTCTGTGTAAGCGGGAGGGCGCTTGCGATCAACGTTGGGTTTGCGCGAGGCGTCGCGCCGCGTCAGTCAGCAATTGTTCCGTTGCGTCGAAGCCGAGGCAGCCATCGGTGATCGACACGCCGTAGCGCAGGGAATTGCTCAGCGGCTGGCAGCCTTCGAAGAGGTGCGATTCCAGCATCATACCGATCAGCGAGCGGTCGCCACGCAGTCGCTGCTCAAGAACGTCGTTGAAGACTGCTGGCTGACGCAGTGGATCCTTGCCGCTGTTGGCATGGCTGCAATCGACCATGATCCGGCTCGGGATTTTCAGTCGGCTGAGGTCGGCGCTGATCTTGGCCACGCTGGTCGCGTCGTAGTTTGGCCCTTGATGGCCGCCGCGCAGCACCATGTGGGTGTCAGCGTTGCCAGCGGTCTGCACGATCGCTGGATGCCCTTGGCTATCCACGCCGAAGTGCCGATGCGGATGGGCTGCCGAACGCATGGCGTCGACAGCAACGGCGGCGCCACCGTCGGTGCCGTTCTTGAAACCCACCGGCATGTTCAGGCCGCTGGCCATTTCCCGGTGAATCTGCGATTCGGTGGTGCGGGCACCAATGGCCACCCAGCTGAGCAGGTCATCGAAGTAGTTAGCGGCCATGGGTTGTAGCAGCTCGGTGGCCACCGGCAGACCGAGACGGATCATTTCCAGCATGAGTTCGCGGGACAGCGTCAGGCCTGTAGCCATGTCGTCAGTGCCGTCCAGATGCGGATCGTAGGCCAGGCCTTTCCAGCCGACCGTCGTACGCGGCTTTTCAACGTAGGCGCGCATGACCAGCAGCATTTCCTCGCTCACATCCTGGGCCAGGCGAGCGAGTCTGGCAGCGTATTCGATTGCTGATTGCGGGTCATGGATAGAGCAGGGGCCAACGATCACCAGCAGGCGCGGGTCTTCGCCGTTGAGGATGGCGCGCACCGCCTGGCGGTGGGCATTGACCTGCTGATGCAGGGAATGGCTGAGCGGAAATTGCTGTTTGAGTTGCAACGAGCTGGGCAGACGCAGGGTCAGTGCTTCGTTGGCAGAATCGAGTGTGGACAGCGGCAGAGCGGAAACTGAAGAGTTCATGTTCGGTCTTCCTGGGCGGATGGCGGGTATTTCCCGCGCGATCGGCCCTACTGGGGTGTTCGACAAATGGCCGTACTGGCTAGGGGTGTATGTTTGCCACCTGTGGGTGACCGATCGGAGGCGGCAGGCTGTCCCGAGCGGAGGCTGGTAAATCGCCAGGCGCTAAAGCTGTCGTAACGGTAATAAGTGGCGTAGTTCATGATGTAATCCTCGAATTGTCTGGTGTGGTGCTGGAAAATATTGGGCCTGAAAAAACAAAACCCCCGATCGGGAAGCCGACCGGGGGTTGAGAAATCTCTGGTAGGCGACCCGTTTTTCATGGGCGCCGTTTGGGTATCAGGCGCGCCAGTGGCTAAACCAATACCCAAAATAAAAACTGCCAGGAGCGCACACGTCATTCACCCGGGCAGGCGCAATCGAGCGCGGGGCGCTGGCGATGCGTGACTGTGCGAGGGCGTTGAACATGGTTTTCTCCGTTGAATGCGCCGAGCTTACTCGACGCTGGTGCGCATCAGCAATCAGAAAATGCTATTACCAGTTGAGCGAAACCGCTATCGCTGGCAAATGATTCGGGTTGAGTAAATTTTTCTGGTTATGGAGGGGCTGAATGAGCTACCGAATTCGGCATGCCACCGATGATGACCTGGATTTCGCGCGGGGCCTGACCTGTCGCAACATGCTGCGCTATTACATTGATCACGATCTGTTGTGGCAGGACGAAGCGTTCGACGCAGGCTGGCACTATCGTGACAGCTGGTTGATTGTCCGGGAGGAAACCCCGATCGGGTTTTTCAGTCTGAGCCAGGATGCGCGGGCGCTGTACGTCCGCGAATTGCAGATCGATCAGGCTTGGCAAGGGCAGGGCGCCGGTTCCTGGGCCATTGATCAGGTTATCGGCATGGCCCTTCAGGCAAGACGACCGGCGCTGCGGTTGACGGTGTTCGATAGCAACCCGGCGCAAAAACTGTACGGGCGCAAAGGACTGCGCATCGTCGGCAGGGATGAGTATTTCCTGAGGATGCAGCTCGATTTAAGTACAGCTGTGCTCTGAAACCCACAGCCGGCAAGCCCTCAATGACGAATTGAAACTTTTTAAATGCGGCTTTCCGCTAGGTCTGTCAGGCACTTTTTGCTAAGGTGTCCGGCATCCCAATAAGACCATATCGCGAGGTGTCTGCTTGATTAGGGTGCTAGTGGTCGATGACCATGATCTCGTTCGTACAGGCATTACACGGATGCTGGCCGATATCGATGGCCTGCAGGTGGTGGGTCAGGCCGAATCAGGTGAAGAGTCCCTGATCAAGGCACGGGAGTTGAAGCCTGACGTCGTGCTGATGGACGTCAAGATGCCAGGCATCGGCGGCCTCGAAGCCACGCGAAAGCTGCTGCGCAGCCATCCCGACATCAAGGTGGTTGCTGTCACCGTGTGCGAGGAAGACCCTTTCCCGACGCGTCTGCTGCAGGCTGGCGCCGCCGGTTACCTGACCAAAGGGGCAGGCTTGCCGGAAATGGTCCAGGCCATTCGCCTGGTGTTCGCCGGCCAGCGCTACATCAGTCCGCAGATCGCCCAGCAGTTGGCGATCAAGTCCTTCCAGCCAACCAATGACTCGCCATTCGATGCCCTGTCCGAGCGGGAAATTCAGATCGCATTGATGATTGTCGGTTGCCAGAAGGTGCAGATCATTTCCGACAAACTGTGCCTGTCGCCGAAAACCGTGAACACCTACCGCTACCGCATTTTCGAGAAACTTTCGATCAGCAGCGACGTTGAGTTGACGCTCCTCGCGGTGCGACATGGCATGGTGGATGCCAGCGCCTGACCATGACCGAAATATTTGATTCCAGTGCTTTCCTGTCCACCGTCAGCGGTCGCCCCGGCGTCTATCGCATGTTCGACAGCGAGGCGCGTCTGCTCTATGTGGGTAAAGCGAAAAACCTGAAGAAACGTCTGGCGAGCTATTTTCGCAAGACCGGCCTGGCGCCGAAGACTGCTGCACTGGTCGGGCGCATCGCTCAGGTCGAAACCACCATCACAGCCAACGAAACCGAAGCGCTGTTGCTGGAACAGACGCTGATCAAGGAATGGCGCCCGCCCTACAACATCCTGCTGCGTGACGATAAGTCCTATCCCTATGTGTTTTTGTCGGATGGGCAGTTTCCGCGCCTGAGCATTCATCGCGGCGCCAAAAAAGCCAAGGGCAAGTATTTCGGCCCGTACCCGAGTGCCGGTGCCATCCGCGAGAGCCTGAGCATTCTGCAAAAAACCTTCTTTGTCCGTCAGTGCGAAGACAGCTATTACAAGAATCGCACCCGTCCATGCCTGCAATATCAGATCAAGCGCTGCAAGGCGCCTTGTGTGGGCCTGGTCGAGCCTGATGTCTACGCCGAAGATGTGCGCCACTCGGTGATGTTCCTTGAAGGCCGCAGCCACGCGTTGACCAATGAGCTGTCCACGGCGATGGAAGAAGCGGCGATCAATCTCGAATTCGAGCGTGCCGCCGAATTGCGCGACCAAATTGCTTTGCTGCGCCGCGTTCAGGATCAGCAAAGCATGGAGGGCGGCACCGGTGATATCGATGTCATCGCGGCCTTCGTCAACCCCGGTGGCGCCTGTGTCCACCTGATCAGCGTGCGCGGCGGGCGAGTGCTGGGCAGCAAGAATTTCTTCCCCCAGGTCGGCATCGAGGAAGAAGTTTCCGAAGTCATGGCGGCCTTTCTCGGCCAGTACTACATCAGTAGCCCCGAACGGGATCTGCCGAGCGAATTGATCGTCAACGTGGTTCACGAGGACTTCCCGGCCCTGATCGAAGGCATCCATACCTTGCGCGGCCGCGAATTGGCGATCAGCCACCGGGTGCGCGGTACGCGAGCGCGCTGGCAGCAACTGGCCGTGACCAACGCTGAGCAAGCGTTGGGCGCGCGTCTGGCCAATCGTCAGCACACGGCTGCACGATTCGACGCGCTGGCCGAGGTGTTGAACCTCGACGAGCCGCCGCAACGCCTGGAGTGCTATGACATCAGTCATTCCAGCGGCGAGGCGACGGTGGCCTCGTGCGTGGTCTTCGGGCCGGAAGGGGCAATCAAGTCGGATTACCGTCGCTACAACATCGAAGGCGTCACCGCCGGCGACGATTATGCGGCCATGCACCAGGCGCTGACCCGCCGCTTCAGCAAACTCAAGGACGGCGAGGGAAAGTTGCCAGACATCCTGCTGGTCGACGGTGGCAAGGGCCAGTTGTCGATGGCCCGTGATGTCCTCAACGAACTGGCCGTGCCCGACCTGATCCTTTTGGGCGTCGCCAAAGGTGCCACCCGCAAGGCCGGTTTCGAAACGTTGTATCTGAATGATGCAGCCCACGAGTTCACATTGCGCGGCGATTCGCCTGCCTTGCACCTGATCCAGCAGATCCGCGATGAGGCGCATCGCTTCGCGATTACGGGACACCGCGCCCGCCGCGGCAAGACGCGCCGCACCTCAACGCTGGAAGGCGTGGCAGGGGTAGGGCCGACCCGGCGCCGTGACCTGTTGAAACATTTTGGTGGATTGCAGGAGCTGTCTCGTGCAAGCATCGAAGAGATCGCCAAAGCCCCGGGGATCAGTAAAAAGCTCGCTGAGTCGATTTATGCGAACCTGCATAGTGAGTAGAATGCCCCTTCACCTCGTAGCCAGTTGTGCCGATGAATATCCCTAATCTGATTACCGTTCTACGCGTCCTGCTCATCCCGATCTTCATTTTGCTGTTCTATCTGCCTTACGAATGGAGTTACATGGCCTCCGCCTCGGTGTTCGCCTTCGCGGCCGCCACCGACTGGCTCGATGGTTATCTGGCGCGCCGACTGGAGCAGAGCACACCCTTCGGTGCGTTTCTCGATCCGGTCGCCGACAAGCTGATGGTGGCTGTCGCCCTGGTCCTGCTGGTGCAGGAACACGGCAATCTCTGGCTCACGCTGCCCGCAGCGGTCATCATCGGTCGTGAGATCGTGATTTCGGCGCTGCGCGAATGGATGGCCGAGCTCGGCGCCCGGGCACAGGTAGCAGTTTCGAATCTGGGCAAATGGAAAACCGCGGCGCAGATGCTCGCGCTGGTGATCCTGCTGGCCCATCCAAAGGCGTTCAGCTTCTGGGTCGTGCTCGGTTATACGCTGCTGATGGTCTCTGCAGGGCTGACCCTGTGGTCGATGGTTCAATACCTTCGCGCCGCCTGGCCGCACCTGAAGACCGATGTCGAAAAGAAATAAAACTTTTTTGAATCAAGGGGTTGACGGGGCTTCTTAATTCTATAGAATGCGCCACACCAAGCGGGAATAGCTCAGTTGGTAGAGCACGACCTTGCCAAGGTCGGGGTCGCGAGTTCGAGTCTCGTTTCCCGCTCCAATTTGTACAGTGTTTGTTGTTGCGCTACTGACAGCGAATACTTTGAGGCCGAGTAGCAAAATGGTTATGCAGTGGATTGCAAATCCACCTACGCCGGTTCGATTCCGACCTCGGCCTCCACTATTGAAAACCCCGTAGATCAATGATCTACGGGGTTTTTTGTTGTCTGCAAGAAAGTTGGGTAATCCTCGACCAATGAACAGGGCTACTCAGTCAGGCACGCCCCGGTCTTGATATGGGTAACGCCCTCAACAGTCAGATTCGAGAAAAAGATACAGCCGATAAGCCGTGCGAACAGCGTCAATGTTTCTGCCATATCCGGGTTGTCGAACAGCACAGACCTTGAATCCAAAGCACACAGTGCGCCCCACAATCTGCCATCCGGCAGGAAAACAGGCGCGCCTGCGTAGCTCTCGATCGAATACTGCTTCACCACAGGACGTGACGAAAGTCGTCCATCCTGGCTGATTTGTGGAAGGAAGAGGGCTTGAGGATTTCTGCGAAACTCACTGCAAAGCGTGGTTTCCAGATCCAGCGTATCACCGACGTTTATCCCCAGTTCGATCGGATCGTAGGCGGAACAGACGATCCACTCGGTTTCCGTGAATTTGGCAATGCCGGCAAAGCGCGTACCGGTCAGACGGGTGACAAGCTGCAGGATGTTGGTGGTCGCTTCGATCTCGGCGATCGCGGAGCGCTCCTCGGGGCTCAAGGACGCTTTGAGAACGGTGTCACTCATTTGCATAGGGTCAAATCTCCTGATTGCTGGTACATCCCTGAGCTGGGCTCTGGTGACGTGTTGTGGAAGTCAGCGCCCGTGGGGGCGGGGTCGTGGTGAAAGGTGCAGGCTTGTTTGGTCCAATCGCTGATTCCGGCGTCATCGTTTAGCGTAGACACCTCGGCGAGTTATGGGTTGCTTCTTCATATCGCCAACGCAGAAAAATCTCTGGCCTGGGATGCGAAAGCAGTGGTAACCTTCTGATCTTATTGATGTTTCGCTTTAATTACGTGCCCGGTTGCCTCGATTTACCGGCAGCTTCGGCTCTACTTCAAGCAGGCTTCGTAGCTCAATGATTCCAATGACTTTTTGCTAATCAGTCGCCAGCAAGATTTAGTCTTCAAATCGACCACTGCGAACTTGCTTCACCGGGACGTCATGTATATATTCCCCGCTCGGCTTTTCAAGCAGCCATCCTGTCAGGATCGCAACCGCAAGGCTGAGCAACGCAACACCGCGCTACCGCCCGAATGGCGAAACTGGTAGACGCATGGGACTTAAAATCCCCCGCTCGTAAGGGCGTGCCGGTTCGATTCCGGCTTCGGGCACCATCTTTCAACAAAGGCCTGCGAGCGAAAGCGACGCAGGCCTTTGTGCATTTCCGCTTCCCTGTTTTTGCGCTCTCCGCCTCGGGAGCGATGTTCGAAATCCGGAACTGCCAGCCCTTCGCCGATGCCGAAATAGCAACGACAACGACGAGGGCAGACACATGACTGACGAAAAAACCGAAGCGCCGGAAGATCTCCCCGATGAACCGACCCCTGCGCATTCCACTGAAGAAGAGCGCGAGCGCTTGAAAGACTTCAACAAGGACGGGATCCCGCCGGGGAGTTGCTGATCACAAGGAGTCAGGCGTTTCCCCGACGTCTGACTCTTTAACTCCCAGCGGCACTCGACTCGACCTGCGTCACCAGTTCCCCGCTGATCGCATCGACCATGGCCGGATGCTCCTCTGCTGCCACGCGTAAATCCTCGGTGACCCGCAACTCTGCACCCGTCGGCGAAAAAGTCGCTGCCGCTGCGAAGGGGGCAGGGTTGGCCGGCACCGGGCGTTTGCCGCGGCGCCAGAAGAAAAAGCTGACCATGCACAGATTGACCATTGCGAATACCCAGAACAGGCCGTTGGCGCCGAACGAGTTCATCCCCGGCGAGATCATCATCGGGCTGATGGCCGAGCCCAGCGAGTTGATCAGCAGCAAACCCTGAATCATCGGCACCAGCGCTTCGGCGGGGGCGCGGTCGGCGGCGTGGCTGACGGCAACCGGGTACAGCGCGAACACGCCGCCACCAAGCAGAAACAGCATCGCTGCGAGCATGGTCGAGGACAGCGGCATCAGCACGATCACCAGCGATAACGCAGTGCACGCCACCGCCAGCAGGGTCAGCACTTGCAAGCGATCCGTGCGGTCGGACCAGCGGCCGACCGGGTACTGCAGAAGCATCGCGCCGAGGATCGTCCAGGCCATCATGCTGCCGACTTCACCGACATCCAGACCGCTGCGTTGCAGATACAGCGGCAGCAAGGTGTAGATCGCCGCGATGGTCACCCCCGAGCCGAAACAGCCGACCAGCCCGGTCGGCGTTACGCCCAGCAGTTGTCGAGGCTTGAGCGGCTCGACCTGATCGAGCAGCGGCGACACCCGTGGCAGGATCACGATCGGCAGCACCGACAGCGCAGCGAGCATGCCGGCGACCATGAACGGCGCGCTGTCGCTCATGCCGGTGATGGTTCCCAGCGTGGCCTGGCCCAAAACGCCGGCGCCATAGAGGACGATCATGTACAGCGCGAGCAAGCGTCCGCGGATCTTCTCGTCACCCGCCAGCAGCAGCCAGCTTTCGATCACCAGAAACACCCCGACCGTGGCCCAGCCATTGATCAGGCGCAGGACGAGCCAGCCCCAAGTGTCATAGAACAAGCCCTGCATCAGGATCGTCACGGCAATCAGCGAGGCGAAGCTGCCGTAGGCGCGAATGTGGCCAATGCGCAGGATCAGCCGGTCATTGAACACCGCGCCCAAGGTCAGGCCCATGAAGTAGGCCGATGAAACAATCCCGATCATTGTCGCCGAGGCACCGGCGGCGTCCAGGCGAAGGGTGGTCAGGGAGGAAAGAAAACCGTTGCCCAGAGCAATAATGAACAGCCCGAGCAGGGGCGCCAGCGCCATGGCCAGCAAACGCGGAGACATAAAAACCTCAAGAAATCGAACAGCGCAACGTGCGCCTCTGCGCGTGCGGTTGCCAGGCTGGAACAGGTGTTGGGCAAGTGTCTGCCGGTCGGGCAGGGTTGTGGTGTCGGACGACATGGCCGCCCCTCTAGTTCGCGTCTGCGACAAGACAGCCGAATGCAGGTGCGCGCGGGATTCTAAGGCTTGTGCAGGATTTGCCAATAGCTGAAGGCTGCGACGTTAGGACGCAGGCCTCAGAGACTGTCGATCCGCCCCAATGGGCGCCGCATCAAGCCTTGAGAAACCTCGCGGCGCAACTGACGAACAGCAACAGCAACACCACGCCACCCAGCGCGAAGACCAGCGAACTGAAATGGGCGAGCATGCCGATGAACGCCGGCCCCATCAGAATCCCCGCGTAGCCCATGGAAATGATCGCCGGAATGGCCGTGCGCTGCGGCATGCGCTGTTGCCGACCGGCGGCGCTGAATAATACCGGGACGATGTTCGAGCATCCGGCGCCGACCAGCGCGTAGCCCAGCAATGACGCCGGCCAGCCATCGAACACCAGTGAAACCAGCATGCCGACTGCCGCGCAGATGCCGCCCAGTGTCACCACGCGAATGCCGCCCAGTCGTCTGACAATCGCGTCTCCGGTCAGCCGTCCCAGCGTCATTGCCGCGGCGAAACAGGCGTAGCCCAAACCTGCGTAACTCGCTGGCATATCGCGCTGTGAAGCCAGAAACACCGCGCTCCAATCGAGCATTGCGCCTTCGGTGAGGAACACGATGAAGCAGAGGATCCCCAGTAGCAGGACGATTCCGCGCGGAATCGCGAAGATCGGCCCGTCGCGTTCGGTGCCATAAGGCAACAGGTTCGGCGCGGCCTTGTACAGCGAGGCAACGATGATCGCCACCAGGCACAACACCGCCAACAGCGGATCGAGCCCGAGGCTGAGCATCGCCGTCATCGCGCCAGCACCGGCGATCCCGCCCACGCTGTAGAGCCCGTGGAAACCCGATTGCAGGGTTTCGCCGCTGTTCTTTTCGACGATGATCGACTGGATATTGATCGCGCAATCGAGCATGCCCATGCTCGCGCCGAACAACAGCACGGTGAGCGCCAGCCCGGGCAACCCCGCCAAATGGCTCAACATCGGCAGCACCGCACACAAGACCAGGGTTGAAGCGATGATCACCGGGCGGCAGCCAAATCGCGCGGTCAGGTAACCGGCGAACGGCATGGCCACGATCGAACCGATGCCAAAGCCCAGCAACAACAGGCCCAGACCACCTTCGTCCAGGCCGGTGCGCGTTTTTACCAGCGGAACCAGCGGCGCCCACGCCGACATGACGATGCCTGTGATCAGGAAAACGATCCGCGTGGACGCGCGTTCGCCGTGGTTTTCGCGAATTGCCAGAGACGAGGTGCATCCACTCATGGACAGATGCGCCAATCAACCAACCGACTTCAACGAAATCGGCCCTTTCAGCCGATCCATCATCGTCGCGCAGTACCAGTCATCGAACTGACAGACCCCGGTCTCGGCGGTTTCCGAATACGGGCCGGGTTCGTAGGAAGGCGAGGTCACCCCGCGTTGGGTGCCTTCGACCAGCGTGCGGTCCTGATCGTTGGTGGCAATCCACACTTTGGTCAGGCGCTCGATATCGTAGTCAACGCCTTCCACGGCCGTGTTGTGCACCAGCCATTTGGTGGTGACCAGTGTTTCGGTAGCGCTGATCGGCAGCACACGGAAACTCAGTGCATGGTCGCCGAGGAAATGGTTCCAGGTCGACGGGTAGTGGAAGTACAGCAGCGCGCCGATGTCGGCTTCGGAGGTTTTGTCGAGGCGACCATTGACCGCCGGCTTGCCGTCCATGGTGTAGCTGACGGCGCCGGATGAAAGCGGGATGCGCGTCATGCGGAACTGGCCATTGATGTCCATTACCAGACGGCTGGGTAATCCGGCCTTTTCGCACTTGGCCCAGTACGCCGACAGCTCGGGATCATCTTCACCGCTGATGCCACCGACTGACAGGTTATCGACAAACGAATGCAGGAGTTCTGGGTGTGAGCCGTCGCAGTGATAGCACTCGCGATTGTTTTCAAATACCAGTTTCCAGTTGCCTTTCTCGACGATGTTCGACTCGAACGCGACTTTGCAGTTCTCGAGGTAGTGCGGCGCGATGAAAGGGCTGACGGCTTTGCGGAAACCGTCGAAGTCCGGCGCCTTGGCGGCCACGCAGACATAAATGTAGGTATCGACGATTTCGCAGTGCACGCTTTTCAGGTTGTATTGCGATTTGTCGAAGTCCTGCCCCATGTTGCCAGCGAACAACAGGTTGCCATCCAGCTCGTAAGTCCACTTGTGATACGGGCAAACCATCTTCGCCACTTTGCCATGGTCGGCCTCACAGATTTTCGCGCCACGGTGCCGACAGGCGTTGTGAAAAGCCCGAACCTCACCGTCCTTGCCGCGAACGACGGCCACCGGGTAGTCACCAATCTGCAGGGTGAAGTACTGCCCCGGTTTGGTGATTTCGAAGGTGTGGCCGGCGAAGATCCAGTCCTTGTGCCAGATCTGCTCAAGATCCTGACGGTAAACGTCCTCACTGCGGTAGAGCGCGCCCGGCAGCGAATGCCACGGCTTGCGTTGTGCGATCAGGTCATAAACGCTTTGCTTGTTGTTCATTGTTATCCTCCCAGGACTTCGATCTTGAGCGGTCACCTTTAACCGTGACTTTCTACATAAGCGAACGATAAGCCTCAGCCTATCGGGCGCAGGACAAACGCCACAACCGACATTTGCTGCGGGCAATTAATGATTTGCGGTTATCGATGGACGGTTCACGGTGACGACGGTATCGCTTGAAAAACAGGCTGCAGGGCGGTGATCGCGCAGCGGGCCTGGGCGATGTCCCTGATCGCCGTTTTCACAGCGGTACTGCGCTCATGGCCGAGACCCTGAGCGAACAGATCAAACTTTTGCTGCAGCTCTTCGACGCTCAAAGGCGTGTGCGGATCGCCGCGCGCAGCGGTGATCGGGCTGACCAGCACTTGGCCATTTTTCAAGGTAATGCTCAGCCGCGAGAGGATTTCCTCTGGGAATCGCGCCGAGATATCGGCGGCTTCAACGATTTCGATGCGGGCGCTGAGGGCGAGAATATCCGGCGCAGAAATAGCCGAACCGGTGACTTCCTCAGGGCCGACCTTGCCTCTGACAACCAGCGCTGCCAGCGGAAATGCGAGGGCGTATTGCGCCTGATCGGCATCCTTCGGCGAATGCCCCTGCAGGCACATCGATTCATAAAACGTTTCCACCCGGATGTTTTCGATCGAATCGGCAGCAAGCAGCGGATGTTGCCGTTGCAGCTCGAGCATCGCCGTCAGCGCCGTCAGCGCCGGCTGCGCCCAGCGGCAGACCGGCCAGGGCTTGAAGTACTGGCTGTCGATTTCCCAACGCTGACCGAGGTCGCGCCAGTGTTCCGCGACCGTAACGTCTTCGACCGTTTCCGCCGGCGCCCCGGTGATGCCTTCCATGGCCATGAACAGCGCGTTCAGACCGGCGAATGCGCCTGCGCCGTGGGCATCACGCAGCATCGTCGGCGCCTGCACCACGCGCATCATCGGGCAACGCGCGCTGAAGTATTCGGCAATGCCCAAAGCGTGGCGAAAGGTGGCCTCATCCAGACCCAACAATCGCGCCCCGGCGCAGACCACCCCCAGCGCGGAAAAGCCACCGGAAGCGTGATAGGTGGGCGAGGTCGCCATCAGTGCCGAGCCGGCACGCAGTGCGGTTTCGTAACCAATGCACAGAGCGCTCAGCAGCTCATGCCCAGTGATGGATCGGCCCTGATGATGCAGCGCATCGGCGAGGGCAAGCACGGCGGGTACCACGGTTGCCCCGGCATGGCCCTTGGATTTGAAGTGGCCTTCATGGGCATCGAGGCTGTCAGCGCTGAATCCGCCGGCCCAGGCTGCGCCGAGCACATTGACGCGCTGCCCGGCAAAGATCAGGCGACTGCTGTAGAGACCGGCCGGATAGTGCCGTTCGGCAAACCGGCGCATGGCGACAGTGGTGCCATTGCTCGCCGCGCCGGCCATGACACCGATGATGTCCAGCAGACTGTTTTGCACGATGGCGCGGGTTTTCTGCGGAGCGTCGAGAAAATCAAAATCGCGAGAGAATTCGAAGAGTGACATGCAGCAAGCCCTTCCTGTGTGTTGAGCGCGACCGTGCTTGGTCGGCGCCGCTCAACAATGGGTCAGGCGAGGGAGCTGCTCCAGCGACATTTTCGTCGGGCTATTGATAACCAAAACGCCCGACGCTGGCGCAGCGCAGATCAACGGCGGGGAAACTTCGCCAGAATCCATTCGCGAAAGCGCCGCAATTCATCTTCATTGTCGGAATTTTCCCGGCAGCTCAAGTAGTGCCAACTGTTGCGCAACTGCACCTGTTGCTCGATCGGTCGCACCAGCAGGCCTTGCTGCACCAGCGAGGTGACCAGATGATTCCAGCCGAGCGCGATGCCTTGGTGAGTCAGGACCATGCTGATCAGCAGGTTGTAATCGTTGGCGTTGAAGATCTGCGGACTGTTGGTCGGGCGGTCGTCGATATCGATCGCCTGAAACGCCAGCCACACGCCCCAGTCGACGTGTTCGGCGACCTGCGAGCGGCCGTAAGGGCTGAGGTTGAGCAACGCTGAATCGCGCACGCCCTCGATGGTGGAAATCTCCGGGTGCTGCTCCAGGTACTGCGGCGTGCACACCGGGTAGATCACGTCGTGGCACAGCGGATAGCTTCTATAACCTTCGCGGATCCGCGAAATCTTGGTGATGAAAATGTCCGGCTGCACGCCGGGCTCCATGGTCAGGAAGTTCTGCGTGGTGATCAGATTGAGTTCGATGTCCGGGCACTGAGCGAAGAATTCCTGCAAATGATTCGACAGCCACAATGCGGAAAAGGCCGGTGAGCAGCAGACCGTGAGCACCTTCTTGCTCGACTGGCTGCTGCGGATGCGTTCGGCGGCCTGGGCGATGTTGACGAACGACAATTGCGCGGCATCGAAGAACACCGCGCCGGCGGCGGTTAGTTCAACCGCACGACCCACCCGGGTAAACAGCTGTGCGCCCAGATAGCTTTCCAGCTCACGGATCTGCCGACTGATCGCCGCTTGCGAAACGCACAACGCCTCGGCGGCGCGGGTGAAGCTTTCGTACTTGGCGGCCGCGACAAATGCCTTCACAGCCCGCAAGGACGGCATTTTCAACAGGATGGTGTCAGGGTCGACATGCTTGGTCATTCGTACACTCTCCTAACGATACAGCTCCCCAACGAAGCGCGAGGAGGGTAACGGAACGCTCTTCGCAGGGCCACGCCAGCGTCGCTTTGGGAATAGACCCGGTCGCTCACGGTGCGAAGCCGAAGGATCAGCCATGGCCGACCCTGCAACCGATAACCCGACGTTATCGAATTGTCCCTGTAAATGTAGTTGGATTAAGCGAGGTGATGCTAATAGATTTGCAACATCCCCTCTTTCCTGGGCACCCAAAAATAATAAAAGGAAACCCGTCGTGAAGACATTTATTGATTACTGCTGCCGTTCAAACATGGTTTCACTCAATTGCTCGTCGTTTAAAGCGATCGAAGTGCGGCACGAAGGAGGCATGGTATGACAAGTTCCGACGAGATCATCTGCGTAAAGAATGTTTTCAAAGTCTTCGGCAATCAGCCAGCGCTGGCCATGAAGATGATTGAAGAGGGCGCCTCGAAAGCTGAAGTATTCAAAAAGACCGGTCAGGCAATTGGTGTATTCGACGCCAACTTTTCCGTTCGCCGAGGCGAAATCTTCGTGATCATGGGTTTGTCCGGCTCCGGCAAATCGACCATGGTCCGCCTGTTCAACCGGTTGATCGAACCGACCTCCGGCAAGATCTTCCTTAACGGCAAGGAAATCACCGGTCTGGCCGACAAGGATCTGCTGCAAGTCCGCCGCAAGGACATGGGCATGGTCTTCCAGTCGTTCGCCCTGATGCCGCACATGAGCGTGATCGACAACGTCAGTTTCGGTCTGGAAATCAGCGGCGTCAGCGAGAAAGAACGCTACTGCCGGGCCATGGGCGCACTCGAGCAGGTCGGGCTTTCCGGCCAGGAACTCAGCTTCCCCCATCAACTCTCCGGCGGCATGCAGCAGCGCGTCGGCCTGGCCCGCGCACTGGCCAATGATCCCGCCATTCTGCTGATGGACGAAGCCTTCTCTGCACTCGACCCGATGATTCGCAGCGAGATGCAGGGCGAATTGATCAAGCTTCAGGCCGAGCAGGATCGCACTATCATTTTCATCTCCCACGACATTGAAGAAGCGGTGCGCATCGGCCATCGCATCGCGATCATGGAGGGCGGGCGCGTGGTGCAGATCGGCACGCCGCGTGAACTGCTGTGCAATCCGGTGAATAAATATGTGAGGGATTTCTTCAATGGTTTCGACACCAGTCGAATATTGAAGGCCGGCGATATCGCTCAGCAGGATTCGAATGTTGTTTATTTGCCGGGCAGTCAAGTAACCATCAAGGCTGAAGCCTCATTGCGCGACATCTTTCATATAGTCGCGGCTTCGGCAACGCCAATGCCGGTAGTGGATGAAGTTGGACTTTATAAAGGTTCGATTTCCCAGGGGCATTTACTGAGCTGCCTGAGTAACAGCTGAACTCCGAACAGTCAGAATTGATTAAGCAGTTTCTGCGGGCGAGGTAGCACCATGTCAGATTTCAATATTCTGGATCCTTTCCAGAGCATCAATATTCCCTTCGGTGCGTGGGTCGAAACCGCGCTCAAATACCTGGTCGGTAACTTTCGCGAAGTATTCCGCTCGATCCGCTGGCCGGTCGACCAGGTTCTCGACGGCGTGCAGTGGAGCCTGTTGTCGGTGCCGCCGACGGTGTTCATCATCATTGCCGGGCTGATCAGTTGGCAGATCGGCGGCAAACGCATCGCTCTTTTCAGCGTCGCCACGCTCACCGGCCTCGGCCTGATCGGCGTGTGGAATGACGCCATGGTCACTCTGGCTCTGGTGCTGACCTCGCTGTTGTTCTGCGCGGTCATCGGCATTCCGCTGGGCATCCTCTGTGCGCGCAGTGATCGCACGGAAATGATCATCCGCCCGGTACTCGACGCCATGCAGACGTTGCCGGCATTCGTCTATCTGGTGCCGGTGGTCATGCTCTTCGGCATCGGCAACGTCCCCGGGGTGATCGTCACCATCATCTTCTCGGTCGCGCCACTGGTGCGCCTGACCAACCTCGGCATCCGTCAGGTGCCCGCCGACAAAGTCGAAGCGGCGAGGGCCTTTGGCTGCACAGCCACGCAAATGCTGCTGAAGGTGCAATTGCCACTGGCGGCGCCAACGATGATGGCCGGGCTCAACCAGACGCTGATGTTGTCGCTGTCGATGGTGGTGGTCGCCTCGATGATCTCGGTGGGCGGTCTCGGCTTGATGGTGTTGAGCGGCATCGGTCGCCTCGACATGGGCCTAGCCAGTGTCGGCGGCGCCGGGCTGGTGTTGCTGGCGGTGTTCCTCGATCGATTGACCCAGGCCATGGGTGAACGCAGCAGTGACCTGGCCACCGGTCAGCGCTGGTATGAGAGCGGCCCGGTGGGGCTGCTGATGAAACTGAAGAAAAAGAAGACCGTTGCACGTCCCGTGACCAATTGAGTTTGCCTGCTCACCCATAAACACTTTCAAGCGTGGTGAAACATGAAACTGACAACTCTCAAGAAAAGCCTGATGGCGTCGCTGTTCGCTACATTGCTGTGCTCGGCGGTCCACGCGGCAGATGCCAACAAACCGGGCGCCGGTGTGTCGATCACGCCGATTTTCCCGAGCATCGCCGAAGAGCGTTTTCGCGGTGAGGTGGTGCTCGCCGGACTCAAGGAATTGGGCTACGACGTCAAAGCGCCGAAAGAAGTCGATTACCCGGCCATGTTTCTCGCGCTGTCCTACGGCGATGCGGATTTCACCGTGCATGAATGGGAAAACCTGCACCAGGCGTTTTATGAAAAGGCCGGCGGCGACGATGTGATGGTAAAAGTCGGGCAGGTCATGAAAGGTGTGCTGCAGGGCTACATGATCGACAAGAAGACCGCCGACGCCTACCAGATCAAGGACCTCGCCGATCTGAAGAAACCGGAGATCGCCAAACTGTTCGACAGCAACGGCGATGGCAAGGCCGACCTGACGGGCTGCAACCCGGGCTGGGGCTGCGAAATCATGATCGAGCATCACATGAAAGCCTATGGTCTCGGCCCGACCGTGGTGGATAACCGCGGCTCGTATTTCGCCTTGATGGCCGACACCATCGCGCGCTATCAGCAGGGTAAACCGGTGTTGTTCTTCACCTGGGTGCCGCAGTGGATTGCCGGCGTGCTGGTGGAAGGGCGCGATGTGGTCTGGCTGCCAGTGCCGTTCACCTCGCTGCCGGATGGCAAGGAAAGCAAAGACACCTTCCATGACGGCAAGAACCTCGGGTTCCCGGTGGACACGATCAATGCCGTGATGAACAAGGAGTTCGCCGAGAAGAACCCGGTGGCGCGCAAATTCCTCTCCGAGGTCAGCATCCCTCCCAGCGCGGAAAGCGAGCAGAACCTGCGCATGCAGAAGGGTGAAAAATCCCTCGCCGACATCAAGCGCCACGCCGCGGAATGGATCAAGGCCAATCAGCAGGCTTATGACGGTTGGTTGAGCGACGCACGCGCGGCGGCGAAGTAATCGGTTCGACCACAGTGTGCGGCGGCTCAGCCCGTCGCCCACGTTACGGTCGCAGGTGTCAGTGAACGGCGAGTGAGTGAGCGAAGATGGAAACCTTTCAGAGCCCGTTGAAGCAGCAAAACACCGGCTTTCGCCAGTCCGCATCCGTCTCCGGACAAGCGCGCGTGGTGCGAGTGGCCTTCGTATTGCTGGACCATTTCTCCCTGACGACGCTTTCCACGGCAATGGATGCATTGGCCACTGGCAACCTGATTTGCGGCGAAACGCAGTACCGGATCTCGACCTGGTCGCTTCAGGGCGGATCGGTCGAAAGCGATGTCGGCGTGCCGGTGTCTTCGCAACGACTGGTTGCAGAAGGCTTCAACCATGACGCGGTGATCGTGATCGGCGGTCAGCGCGTCAGGCTGGCAGCGCATCTGCTGCTGCGCCGTGTGCTGAAGAAAACCGCGGGCAAGGGCATCGTTGCCGGATGCTGGAATGCGGCGTTCCATCTGGCTGATGCAGGGTTGCTCGGCGCCGAGGAGTTCGCCTGTCACAGCGACAGTTGCGGTCTGATCGGCGAGTACTTCCCGCAGTTGAAAGCGTCCAGCCGTGAATTCATCTTCGCTCAGCGCCGAGCCACCTGCGCCAACGCTCACTCGGCTCTGGATATGACCCTGGCGATCATGCAGGAACTGGGTTCGCGTAACGATGCGACGCTGTTAGATGAAATCAGAAGGGTGCATCAGCCGGCACGGGGCAAACCTGCGATGACTGCCGACGGTGTTCGGCCTGCAGCGATTCCCAGGCCGCTGAACATCGCCATCGACCTGATGGAAAACAACATCGAGGAGCCGATGGAAATTGATGCCATCGCCAGCCATGTCGGAGTGTCGCGCCGGCAACTGGAGCGGCGGTTCGCGCGCTATCTGAATGCCGCGCCCAATCGCTATTACCTGGAGTTGCGCCTGACCCGGGCGCGGCAATTGATTGTGCAAAGTGATCGCTCGATGACCGATGTGGCACTGGCGACGGGATTTGTCAGTTATCCGCACTTCTACAAGCGCTTCAAGGATCTGTTCGGCTTACCGCCGATGACGTTCAGGGATTACTACTACGCCGGCGACGCTGCCAGCAGCGGGCGTTATGCCGTAGCCGCCAACTACTGAATAACGCGCGCGAACTGACTGTTTGCGCCAGTAACGGTTTTTATCAGTTCCGGATCAACGCCACTGCGTGCGTTCGCTTTGTGCCGCGTGCGTTTTGCAACTTCAACGATTAACGGTTCAACACTATGAAAGTCAGTTCATTACCCGCCGACGATGACAGTTGTGGCTGGTTTCATCTGAGCAAACCGCGCAGCCCCGAGCCTGCGCACCGTGGGCAGCGTTCGGCGCGGTGGGTGATCATCGGCGCCGGCTTCACCGGACTCGCCTGCGCGCGGCAACTGGCGTTGAATTTTCCCGACGACGAAGTGGTATTGGTCGAAGCGCAGGAAGTTGGATTGGGCCCCTCGGGACGCAATGCCGGTTTTGCCATTGATCTGCCGCACGATATTGGTGCCGATGATTACATCGGTGATATCGCACTGGCCCGGACCAGTCTGAAACTCAATCTGGCCGGCCAATCGATCCTGCGGGATCTGGTCGATCAATACCGCATCGACTGCCAGATGAAGGCGTGCGGCAAATATCAGGCAGCCGTGGAGAATCGCGGTATCGCCGTGCTTGATGCCTATCGCCGCGGTCTGGAAAAGCTCGACCAGCCGTTTCAAATGATCGACGCCGATGAATTGCCGGAACATCTCGGTACGCATTTCTATCGCAAGGCGTTGTTCACGCCGGGCGCGGTGTTGCTGCAGCCTTCCGGGCTGGTCAAAGGCTTGGCCGATAATCTGCCGGCCAACGTCACGCTGTATGAGCGCACGCCGATTCTCGAAGTGGAGTACGGCGCGAAGACCGTGCTCAGACATCCCCACGGCAGCATCACGGCCGACAAACTGATTCTGGCGAACAACTCGTTCGGCATGCGGTTTGGTTTCCTGCAGGGACGCATGTTGCCGATCTACACCTACGCCAGCATCACCCGGCCGCTGACCGAGGAAGAGCAGGCGCGCCTGGGCGGCAAACCGTTCTGGGGTGCCATTCCGGCAGACCCGTTCGGCACCACGGTACGCCGCACGCCGGACAACCGCTTGCTGATCCGCAACAGTTTCACCTTCAACCCCGACGGCCGCAGCAACCGCAAATACAACGAGCGCTTCGTGCGTCGGCATAAGGCCTCGTTCGACCAGCGTTTCCCGATGCTGCCCGACGTCACGTTCGACTACACCTGGGGCGGCGCGCTGGCCATGTCGCGCAATCACAACGGCTTCTTCGGTGAGCTCGCGCCCAACGTCTATGGCGCGCTGGGCTGCAACGGCCTCGGCGTCACCCGCGGCACCGTCACCGGCAAGTTGCTGGCCGACTGGCTGGCCGGCCAGCGCGACGGACTGATCGATTTCCTCTTGCAGACGCCCGGCCCCAACAGCAACCCGCCTGAACCGTTCCTCTCGCTCGGGGTGAACATGAACCTCAAGTGGGGGCAGTACCGCGCCGGCAGAGAAAGCTGAAACACCTGAAGCCCGAATCCTGAATATTGAACCCTGGAGAAAACGCGATGAACTTTGATGGAATCTTTACCCCGGCCATTACCCCGTTGTCCGCCGATGGCCAGATCGACTATGCGGCGTTCTCCGAGGTGATCGAATACCTGATCGAGT
Source organism: Pseudomonas sp. NDM (assembly GCF_003105095.1). NCBI lineage: Bacteria > Pseudomonadati > Pseudomonadota > Gammaproteobacteria > Pseudomonadales > Pseudomonadaceae > Pseudomonas > Pseudomonas sp. NDM. Next base: position 28,357 of record NZ_QETJ01000005.1, read on the forward strand.
CCGGGGTGCACGGCATCGTGATCGGCGGGTCGACCGGCGAGTATTACGCGCACACCGCAGAGGAGCGGGTCGCCGTGGCCCGGCGCGCGAAAGAGGTGATTCGCGGGCGCCTGCCACTGGTGGTCGGTACCGGCGGCATCCGTACCGAGGATTCGGTGTACTTCGCCGAGCAGGCCAAGGCATTGCAAGCAGACGCGATCCTGGTCGGTTCACCGCCCTATGCCTTGCCGACCCAGAAGGAGATCGCCGCCCACGTGCTCGCCGTGGACAAGGCCGCCGGTCTGCCGATCATGCTTTACAACTACCCGTCGCGGATGGGCGTGGCGATGGGCGACGAGTTCTTCGCCGCCATTGCCGACTGCAAGAACATCGCCGCGATCAAGGAAAGCTCGGGCGAGACCAGCCGCCTGCATCGTCTGGCTCACTCGCACCCGCAGATTCAGTTGTCCTGCGGCTGGGATGATCAGGCGCTGGAGTTCTTTGCCTGGGGCGCGCGCAGCTGGGTCTGCGCCGGTTCCAACTTCATCCCGCGTGAACACATTGCGCTGTACGAAGCCTGTGTTCTGGAGAAGAACTTCGACAAGGGCCGGCGGATCATGTCGGCGATGTTGCCGCTGATGGATGTCCTCGAAAGTGGCAAGTTCGTCCAGTCGATCAAGCATGGCAGCCAACTCAGCGGCCTGCGTGCCGGCGGTGTTCGCGCGCCGCTGCAAGCGCTTGAGCCTGCCGAGAAAGAGCAACTGCAAAGCGTGATTGAAACCCTGCAGAAGAACGTCGCGCGCATCGTCGAGGAGGCTTGAAATGGCAGACCTGCTGAGTAAAGAGCAATACCGTGAACTGGCAGCCACGCTTGAGTTTCGCCATCAGGCATTCATCAATGGCCGGTTTTGCCCGGCAAAATCCGGCAAGACGTTCACCACGACCAATCCGGCCACCGAGCAGGTGCTGAGCGAGATTGCCGCGTGTGATGCCGAAGATATCGATCAGGCCGTCGCCGCAGCGAAAGCAGCGTTCGATGACGGCCGCTGGCAGTCACTCGCACCCTCGGCGCGCAAGTCGGTGTTGCTGCGCTTTGCCCAGTTGCTGGAGGACAACGCCCATGAACTGGCGGTGCTGGAAAGCCTCGACAGCGGCAAGCCGATCCGCGAATGCCAGACCATCGACGTGCCGGAGACCATCCATACCTTGCGCTGGCACGCCGAGCTGATCGACAAGATTTACGACGCCACGGCGCCGGTCGGTTCTGGCGCGGTGACCATGGTCGTGCGCGAGCCGATCGGCGTGGTCGGGCTGGTGCTGCCGTGGAATTTCCCGCTGCTGATGCTCGCCTGGAAAATCGGCCCGTCGCTGGCCGCAGGCTGTTCGATCGTGGTCAAACCGGCCAAGGAAACCACCCTGAGCACCTTGCGCGTTGCCGAACTGGCGCATCAGGCGGGGATTCCCGCCGGCGTGTTCAACGTCGTCCCCGGCGGCGGTAAAGAGGCCGGCGAGCCGTTGGGTCGGCACCCCGACGTGGCGATGGTCAGCTTCACCGGCTCGACCGACACCGGGCGGCTGTTCCTCAAATATTCCAGCGAATCCAACCTCAAGCGCATCGTGCTGGAGTGCGGAGGCAAGAACCCGGCGGTGGTGATGAACGATGTCGAAGACATCGATGTGGTCGCGCAGCATGTGGTCAATGGCGCGTTCTGGAACATGGGCGAAAACTGCTCGGCCTCGTCGCGGCTGATCGTCCACGCCGACATCAAGGAGGAACTCTTGCAGCGCATGCAGATGCACCTCGGCGACTGGAAAATGGGCGACCCCCTTGACCCTGAGAACCGCTTGGGTTCGATGATCAGCAAGGCGCATTTCGACAAGGTGCGTTCGTATCTTGATCTCGCCCGCGATGAAAACCTCAACGTGCTGGCGGGCGGCCAGACCCGCAACGATATTTTCGTCGAGCCGACCATCGTCGATGGCGTCAGCCGCGACAGTCGCCTGTTCCAGGAAGAGATCTTCGGCCCGGTGCTGAGCGTCACGACTTTTCAGACCGTCGATGAGGCCATAGCGCTGGCCAACGACACGGCTTATGGATTGGCCGCTTCGGCGTACACCGGCAACCTGCGCCACGCGCTGAAACTGTCGCGCGGTATTCGCGCCGGGATCGTCACGGTCAATTGCTTCGGCGAGGGCGATGCCTCGACGCCGTTCGGCGGCTACAAGGAATCGGGTTTCGGCGGCCGCGACAAGTCGATCTGGGCGCACGACCAATACACTGAACTGAAAACCATCTGGATCGACGCGTCGTAATTGGCGTTTAGATTTACCCGAGGGCCTGCCAGCACACCCTGCGCAGGCCCTGCGCGTATCAGCCGCCTAGGTATGCGAAATCAACAGATCACTGATGGGCCCTTGGTCGGCGCGGACAGTTGCAGCGAGCCATCCGGCAGCACCGTGACAATACTGGGAAACTGCGCAATGGCCTCGGCGCCGTTGAGTTCAAGTGCAACCGGGTTGGTTGCCGAGACGGGAACCAGAGTGGAGAGGGTGAGATTGCTGATATTTACGGCCATGGTTTCTACTCCTGACGATAAAAATCATTGGCGCTTCAAGCCTTAGGTAACTCCTGAGCCGCACATTTGCCTGCGCGGACTTTCACCACCTCTCGGACTCAGCAGCATGGCGACGCACGCGGCCGCCGCAAAAACACACAAGGCAACGATCACGCCAGCAGCCTCCAGCACCGCGCCGAAGATCGGCGTGCCGGCGGTCTGACCGAGTGCCAACAGCAAAAACGGAATGCCCAGCCCCAGGTCCGGGCGATCCGGCAACAGGCTGATGCCTTGCAGCAGATAAACCCCTGACGAAACGATATACGCCGCGCCAAACAGGCACATCGCTGCAAGGCCCAAGCCGGCCGAGACGGAAGCAGCGGCGAGCCCCAGCGTGCCGAGGGCGATGCCGGCCAGCGCCAGATGCTGCATGCGTGCGACACCGAAGCGCCCTGTGAGCACGCCGGTCATGCAGCCGCTGATCCCCGCCGCGCCCAACACGATCCAGGCCCATGCAATCGACTGATCGCTGAAACTGGCCTGGCTGCGCAGGATATCGGCGCCGAATGTCCAGACCGCGGTGCTCGCCAATCCCATCAGGAAAGCGCTGGCGCACAACGGCAGCACACCGGGCCGACGCAGCATGAGCAGCGAAAAACTCTGCGAGGCCTCATGCTGAACCCGGCGCGGGACGGCAAACCACAGCCAGAGCGTGACGCCGATGCCGATCAAGGCAAACAGCGCATACAGCTCGCGCCATTGCCCGGCGGCCGCGATCGCGGCCAGGCCGGAAAAAACGATACCGACCGCCGTCCCGGCATTGATAAAGCCATTCGCTCGCGGGCGATCCGCATCGACCAGACGCGCCGCCACCGCACTGGCCAGTGGCGGCGAGGTCAGACCCGTGCTCAATCCCGCCAGCGCCACGCCGCAGCCCAACGCCAATCCCGACGAAGCGATAACCACCAGGCCCATCCCCAGCGTTGCAGCCGCGCCGGCCATTACCGTCAACCCGCGCGGACTGACCTTGCCGTTGCAGACAAACGTCGCAACGATGCCTACGCAATAAGCGGCAAAAGCGCTGCCGCCGATCCAGCCGGCAGCGGACACGCTCAGCGCCAGATCCTGACGGATCTGCGGCAGCAACAGTCCATAAGCGAAGCGCGCCAGGCCATAGGACAACGCCGTCAGCGCGAACGCGGCCGCGACCAGATTGAGGCTGCGTCGATCAAGACTCACGATGAAAGCGTGCCGATGGCGCGAGGGTCGTATGAATAGTCAACGCCGCACTCGCAGGTGCACTCCGGGCCGGCGCACCCGGAGGTGGAAGGATCATTAGCCATCAGTGTCCTCGAGATTGTCTGTTGCTGAAGTCGTTACCGCTTCTGATAACGGACCTGCCTCTGGGTTTGATGATTTTCCACCGTACCCGATGGATGGTAGAGCAAAGGGCGAGGGCAGCACCCCGTTCAGCGGCGTCAGTGCGCCAGCATGTTGTGGTGGATGCTGCCCATGCGAAAACCTGCACCACACCCGACGCGACGACCACCCAGGCGGTGACGCTGCGCGGCAGGGTCGGGTACATGACCAGGCCAAAGGGAATCACCGTCAGGATCACCGAAATGATGAAACCGACCATGTACGAACGACTGGTGCCATGGCTGGTGCCGGCACTGCTATGAATCGGGCTCTGGTTATACGGCGACGTGGAAATGTTCATCAGCGTCTACACCGCGACCGGCGAATGCGCCTACGAGCGCATCAGGAAACTGCCCGGCATCGAATGGGCGGTCGAGGATGCGCTCAAGCGCGGTATCGATCAGGCGGAACGCATCGCTGGCGGCGAGTCCGGGCGATTAACGTGTGCCGACGCGCACGGTCACGACAATGAATGACCGTGCGCAACGTTCAATTGGCCTGGCGCACGTCGACCTGCCCAAGCTGATTGCACTGCCAGCGCCAGGCATCGGCGAGCATGCACGGCAATGAGCGGCTCGCCTGCCAGTCCAGTTCTTCGAGGGCTTTATGCGGGTCCGCCCAGCACTGCGCGATGTCGCCCGGGCGCCGCGCTTCAATACGCAACGGGATCTTGATACCAATGACCTGTTCGAACGCGCTGACCACCTCCAGCACCGAATAGCCGCGCCCGGTACCCAGGTTCCAGACGCTCATGCCATGGCGATCGCGCAAGGCGTCGAGCGCGCAGACATGACCGAGCGCAAGATCGACCACGTGCAGGTAATCGCGAATACCGGTGCCGTCCGGAGTCGGGTAATCGTTGCCGAACACTGACAGCTGCGCGCGTCGACCACTGGCGACTTCCAGCAGATAGGGCAGCAGGTTGTTGGGCGTGCTGGTGGGCGCCTCGCCGAGCAGGCCGGAAGGATGCGCACCGATCGGATTGAAATAGCGCAGCAGACCGATCGACCAGCGCGGGTCGGAGCTGGCGACACTCTTCATGATGTTTTCCGACATCAGCTTCGACATGCCGTAGGGATTGGTCGGCTGGCCGGTGGCGCAGTTTTCGTTGATCGGCAGGGTGGCGCAGTTGCCGTAAACAGTGGCCGATGAACTGAACAGCAGATGGAACACTCCAGCCTCGGCCATGGCCTGGCACAAGGTCAGGCTGCCGCCGACATTGGTGTCGAAATAGCGCAGGGGCTCGCGCACGCTTTCACCGACCGCTTTCAACCCGGCGCAATGCACCACGGCATCGATCGGGTAATCGTGCAAAAGGTTATCGAGCAGTCGTCGATTGCGCACGTCACCCTGAATGAACTCCGGTCGTTTTCCCGCCAGAGTACTGATGCGCTCGATCGCTGCGCGCTGGCTGTTGCACAAGTTGTCGAGAATCAACACGTCCACGCCCTGGCCCAGCCACTCCAGTGCGACGTGCGCACCAATGTATCCCGCACCACCGGTAATCAAGATCATGCGCCCGTCCTCCCAAGTACTGCCATCGGCCGATGGCTTTGTGCATGGTTTCGAGGCGCCTGTGCGGCGGCAAAAACCATGTTGTCCTGGACGGTAGGGGATGGATTGTCCGGCGAGTTCAACTTCGTTTGCCAGCCGGTATGTGCAGTTCATCGGCTGCGCCCATGGTTGGGCTGAACGACGTGTGAACGCCGCTATTCCAACCTTCAAGAGCCTTACGGCCTCATCGAGAAATGCCCTGCACTTGCAGTGCCGACAAGTGAGACGGCCCGGTGGCTCGGCACTGTGTCGACTTGTTTCCCCGATGAGGAATTTTCGCCATGAACCTTGCAGAACAACCCGAGGCGCTCGCACTGGCGAGTGCGCAGAATGCTCTCGAAACATCCCTTCAGGTGCGGCCCACGCTGGTGTGCCTGTCGCATTTGCGCTGGGGCTTTGTCTATCAGCGGCCGCAGCACGTCATGTCGCGATTGGCGAAACACTACGACGTGGTGTTTTTCGAGGAACCGGTATTTGCCGAAGACGCCACGCCCAGACTGGAAATTTCGAATCCGGGGGAGGGGATAGAAGTCGCGGTGCCACAGTTGCCGATTGGCATGAGTGGCGAGGCAATTGAGCAGGCGCAGAGGCAATTGCTCGATGAGCACCTCGCCGGCCACGTTCAGGGCGATCTGCTGCTGTGGTACCTCACGCCGATGAGCTTGCTGTTTACCGAGCACCTCGACGCTCGCGTCACCGTCTATGACTGCATGGATGAACTGTCGGCGTTCATGGGCGCGCCCGCGCAATTGATCGATATGGAGCAGCAACTGCTGGCCCGCGCCGACGTGGTGTTCACCGGTGGCTACAGCCTGTGGGAGGTCAAGCAACGCCAGCACGGCAATGCCTATCCGGTGCCGAGCAGCGTCGACATCGCGCATTTCGCCGCGGCGCGGCAGGCATTGCCGGAACCGCCGGATCAGGTAGGGATCGCGCGGCCACGCCTGGGCTTTTTCGGCGTGATCGACGAACGCTTCGATATCGAGTTGATCGAGCGCGTGGCGACGATGCGCCCTGACTGGCAGATCGCGCTGATCGGGCCGGTGGTGAAGATTGATCCGCAGACGCTGCCGCAACGTCCGAACATTCATTATCTGGGTTCGAAGCAATACACCGAACTGCCGGATTACCTGGCGGGTTGGGACGTGGCGCTGATGCCGTTCGCCCTCAATGCGTCCACGCGCTACATCAGCCCGACCAAGACCCCGGAGTATCTGGCGGGCGGTTGCCCGGTGGTGTCGACGCCGATTCACGACGTGGTCAGCGGCTACGGCGAGAGCGGCGCGGTGTTCATTGCCGCCACTGCCGAGGCTTTTGTCGAGGCGATCGAGAAAGCTTTGGCACTCAAAGGCACGCCGGAATTTCTGCAGTGCGCCGATGCCGCCATCGCTGGCATGTCGTGGGACAACACCAGTCGCTTCATGCAGGAGCAGATCGAATGCCTACGATAAGCCTGGAGCGCGCAAAGTCCTGCCCATCCTACGACTACCTGATCGTCGGTGCCGGGTTCGCCGGTAGTGTCATCGCCGAGCGTCTGGCCGAAGGATTGGGCCGTCGGGTATTGCTGATCGACCGGCGCCCGCACATCGCCGGCAATGCCTACGACCACTACGACGCCGCCGGCGTGATGGTGCATCGTTACGGTCCGCATATCTTTCACACCAATGCCCAGCGCATTGTCGACTACCTGTCGCGCTTCACTGAATGGCGACCTTACGAACATCGCGTCCTCGCCCAGGTAGACGGCCAACTGCTGCCGATTCCGATCAATCTGACCACGCTGAACAGGCTCTACGGCTTGTCGATGTCCTCCGAGGAAGCCGAGGTGTTCCTCGCCGAGCGCGCCGAACCGGTGGCGACCATTCGCACTTCCGAAGATGTGGTGGTCAATCAGATCGGCCGTGAACTCTACGAGAAATTCTTTCGTGGCTACACGCGCAAGCAGTGGGGGCTGGATCCGTCGGCGCTGGATAAATCGGTGACCTCGCGCATTCCGACGCGAACCAGCGAAGACGACCGCTATTTCGGCGATACCTTCCAGATCATGCCCATGGCCGGCTACACGCAAATGTTCGAACGCATGCTCGATCACCCAAACATCGATCTGTTGCTCAGTACGGATTTCAAGGCTGTGCGCGACGAGGTGAAGTACGAGCATCTGATCTACTGCGGCCCGATCGACGAATACTTCGATTTCCAGCTGGGCCACTTGCCGTATCGATCCCTGCGTTTCGAGCACCAGACACTCGAACAGGAACACTATCAGCCGGTAGCGGTGGTGAATTATCCGCACCCGGACGTGCCGTACACCCGCATCACTGAATACAAACACCTGACCGGGCAAACGCACCCGTGCACCAGCATTACTTACGAATATCCGTGTGACGACGGCGACCCGTATTACCCGGTGCCCCGGGCGGAAAATACCGAACTTTACAAACGCTACCGCGCACTCGCCGAGCAGACGCCGAACGTCACGTTCCTTGGGCGGCTGGGCACCTACAAGTACTACAACATGGATCAGGTGGTGGGGCAGGCGCTGGCCCTGTATCGGGATATTCAAGCGGCGCAGGCACCCGCCATTGCCGCAACCGAGACCGATGCTTCATGACCGCGCAGCCGAAAGGCGACGAACCCGAGCCCGGCGCAGGCGCTCATTCGATCTTCAGCAGCTTCGTCATGGCCGGTTTCGAATGTTCCAGTCAGCGCCGCCAGGATGGTCGGCGCCTGGACCTGCTGGCCGACACCGGACACGCGCGCTGGGTGGACAAGGATTACCAGCGACTGAGCGGGTTGAACATTCGTTGTGCCCGCGACGGCTTGCGCTGGCACCTGATCGAACGCAGCCCCGGTCGCTATGACTGGAGCAGCTTCGTGCCGATGCTCAAAGCCGCGCAAGCGCAGCAGGTGCAAGTGGTCTGGGATCTGTGCCATTACGGTTATCCGGATGACCTGGATTTCTGGCGCCCGGCATTCGTCGAGCGTTTTGCCCGTTTCGCCGCTGCTGCAGCGACGGTGATGCTGGACGAGGGCGTCAGCGTGCCGTTCTACTCGCCGATCAATGAGATTTCGTTCTGGAGTTGGGCGGGGGGCGAGGTCGCGTACTTCAACCCGACCGCACGCGGGCGCGCGCAGGAACTCAAGCATCAACTGGTGCGGGCGAGCATCGCTGCGATCGAAGCGATTCGCGAACGGGCGCCCCATGCTCGGTTCGTCCAGTGCGATCCGTTGATCCATGTGATCGCCGGCTCCAGGCGCAGCGACGATATCGAAGCGGCCGAAGCCTATCGGCTGTCGCAATTTCAGGCGTGGGATCTGCTCACTGGCCGTGAATGGCCCGGCCTGGGCGGGCAGGAGCATTACCTGGATATCATCGGCGCCAATTTCTATGCGCATAACCAGTGGTATTACCACGGCCGGCGCATCCTTCGCGGCGAGCGCGACTTCCGACCGTTGTCGGGCATGCTCAAGGAACTGCACCAGCGTTATCAGCGGCCAATACTGATCGCTGAAACCGGGGCCGAAGATGAAGAACGCCTGCCGTGGCTGGCTTACATCCTTGATCAGACGCTGCTGGCCCTCGAACGCGGTGTGCCGGTGCAGGGGATCTGCTGGTACCCGTTTCTCGATTACCCAGGCTGGGATAACGGCCGGTATTGCCCGACCGGAGTGTTCGGCTACCCCGATGGCGAGGGCGAGCGCGCGGCATTTCACCCGCTGCACGTCGAGCTGGCGCAGGTGCCCGAGCGGGTTGCCGCCTGTTTGCGCAGGGTCAATGGCGGGCACATTGAGGGGCGCGGGAGATGAACTTCCAGCAAATGCGCGATGAGCCCTTGCCGGCGTCGGCCGCTGCCTTCTTATGGCGCTACATCAGAATTCGTCCGGCGCACTTCATCGCCATGGTCGCACTGGTGATGGGCGCGGCGTGCTGTGCGGTGGTGGTGCAGTACGGCATGAAACTGCTGGTCGATGCCATGGCCGCCGGGTCGGCGGCGGACCAGGTCTGGCACGCGTTTGGCCTGTTCATGGCGTTGATCGTGATGGAAAACCTGCTGTGGCGCCTCGGCGGCTGGGTCGGCTGCCACACTATCGTCGGCAGTTGCGCCGATCTGCGCGTGGACCTGTTTCATCATCTGACCGGCCACCCGATGCGCTATTTCAAGCGGCACTTCTCCGGCTCGCTGGCCAATCGCGTCTCGGCGATCGGCGCTGCTGCCGACAAGGTCTATGGCGGGTTGACCTGGCGCATCGTGCCGCCGTGCGTGGATTTCATCGGTGCCGTGGCTTTGCTGTTGGCGGTGCACGGGGGCATGGCACTGGCCCTGGTCGGCTGCGTGATCGTGGTCGCCGCGCTGATCACCGTGTTCGGCGTGCGCGGCCGCAGCCGGCACATTGCTTTTGCTTCGCAGTCGGCGCGGGTCGGTGGCGAGATTGTCGATCTGGTGTCCAATGTCTGGACGATCAAGGCGTTCTCCGGGCGGCAACGCGAGCGTCTGCGCCTGGAGCGCGAGATCGGCATCGAGGCCGATTCGCACCGTAGCAGCTGGATGTACATGGAGAAGGCGCGGGTGCTGCACGACATCTGCCTGACCGTGATGGCGGGCGGCATGCTCGGCTGGGCGATCCTGCTCTGGCGAGCGGGGCAGGTCACGGCGGGCGATGTGGTGATGGTCAGCGCGTTGACCTTTCGCATCCTGCACGGTTCGCGCGAACTGGCGCTGGCCCTGGTGGAAACCAGCCAGCAGATGGGTGTCATCAGCGAGACGCTGGGCATCGTCGCCCAGCCCCACGAACTCAGCGACACCGCGGAAGAACTGGCGCCGACCCGTGGCCATATCAAGATGCTCGACGTGGGCTATGCGTACCCGGACGGGCGCAAAGTCTTCGAGCATTTTTTCCTCGATATCCCGGCGGGACAAAGCGTCGGCATTGCCGGCACTTCGGGCTCGGGAAAATCGACGTTGCTCGGTTTGCTGCAACGCCTGGATGACGTGCGCAGCGGGGTCATCCTGATCGACGACCGCGACATCCGTTCGGTCAGCCAGGACAGTTTGCGCCGGCAGATCGCCGTGGTGCCGCAAGAGCCCACGCTGTTCAATCGCAGCATTCTGGAAAACATCGGCTACGGCCAGCCCCATGCCACCGAACAGCAGATCATCGCAGCGGCGCACCAAGCGTTTTGCGACGAATTCGTCCAGGCGCTACCGCAGGGTTATCACACCCCGGTCGGTGAGCGCGGAGTGACCTTGTCCGGTGGTCAGCGCCAGCGTCTGGGGCTGGCGCGAGCGTTTCTGAAGGACGCACCGATCCTGATTCTCGACGAGGCGACCTCGGCACTGGATTCCGATTCGGAAGCGATCATCCAGCGTGCACTGAGCAACCTGATGCGCGGCAGGACAGTCCTCGCGGTGGCGCACCGCCTCTCGACCATCGCCAATTTCGACCGGGTGCTGGTGCTGGAGGACGGCGAGATCGTGCAGGACGGCACGCCGCAGGAGTTGCGCGAAAGTCAGGGACGGTTCCGCACGCTCTGGCAGATGCAGGCGATGGTGCACAACCGTTGAACGCGGGCCTATTGCGCTGAGCGTGTCCAGACCCTGACGTAATCAATGCGAAACACCGACGGCAGGTCAGCATCGTCGACCACCCCGAACCAGTCCCACATCGCTTCGCTGTCGAAAACGATTTGCATGGGGAAGTGCCAATAGGTGTTCTTCGCCTCCCGGACCAGAACGCCGTCGACGTACCAGCGCAACGTCTCGGGTTGCCAGTCGAAACCGTACACATGAAAGGTACTGGCCAGCCGCCAAGGGGCGTTCCAGGTGCTGCCGGAACTCAGGTGTTGATCATTCTGCGGTCTGGCCCAGACATGGGCGTTCATGTTGTACCGGCGGTCGAACGCTTCGTTGCGGGTTTTGCCGCCGATTTCGAAGATGTCGATTTCCGTGGCGTTGTCCGGCAGCCCGGTCCACGCCAGCCAGAACGCACTGGAGCCGGCAGAGTTCATCGGCTTCGCCCGGGCTTCGTAATAGCCGTACATCCCCCGTTCGTTGGTGCGGACCATCGCCGAGCTGTAGTCCTTGTAGCCCAAGGCGACGTATTTCTCGGGGAGGGTCTGTTTGCGGAAAGTGATGTTCAGATTACCGCTGCCGACCTTGGCGTTCTCCGGTAAAAACAGCGCCGGTTTGCGCCCGAGGGAATCGGTGCCGGTGGCGTTGTTGACGTGCCAGCGTTGGGCATCGAGCGTGCTGCCGTTGAATTCGTCGGACAGCCGCGTATCGAGCTTCCAGCCGCCGGCATTGGCCTGATCCGACAACGGCAGATCGGGGGTAACGTGCGTCGGGGTCGGGCCTAACGGGCCAACCCGGGTCCACGCATCGGCCTGCTGCGGAACCACGACCGCCCACTTTTGCGCCAGATACTCGAACACGGTGCGGCGTTCGTCCTGGTTGCTGAATGGACGGTCATACACCAGCACTTCGGCGATGTCGCCACGGAGGATTTCCGAGGTGCCGACTACGTTGCGCGCCACCGCGAACGGGCCGATCGGCACGTCACTGGTTTCCAGCAACGCCAGCGCCGGCTCGTAGGCGCTGGTCTGCTGCACACTGATGCCGAAATTCGGCGCGACGTTGTCGTTGTCCGCCAGTTGCGGGCGGGAGCTGAACAGTCGCTGCCAGGCCTTGCCGCCGGCCTGCTCGGGCAGACGTCGCGAGACGACGAAGACCGTCACCGGGCCTTTGCTTGTGCGAATCGCCTGGCCCATGAACGCCGCCGTGCCGCTGAAACGCACCACGCCGTGGCCGTTGAGCGCGTTGTCGACCCGCGTCGGCAAGATCGTCGCCGCGCGGTTGTCGACGGTGACGTCATTGCCCTTGCCGGATTTGTCCAGCCAGCGTACGACCTGGTTTTGCCCCTCCAGTGTCATCGCGGCCGGGTCATTGCCGTCGAGCCACAACACCAGGCCTTCAGTGACCGGTCCTGGAATATTGGCCTCGGCGCCAGCGCTCAGCAGCAGCAAGACTAACAGCATGCATGGTGATCTGTTCATGAGTCGTCCCTAACGTGAGTTGGCGGCGTTATTACGTGCCCACCGCCAGCAGCGGCGCCGGTTGCGGGCGGTAGCCCCATGGGTTGCTGGTCTGCCAGCGCCAGCTGTCGATGAGCATTTGTGTCAGCTCGCGTTGCGCGCGCCAGCCCAGTTCGCGCCCGGCCTTGCTTGCATCGGCGCGGCATTCGGCGACATCACCGGCGCGGCGCGGAGCGAAGCGGTAGGGGATGCGCAGACCGGTGACGTCTTCGAAGGCGCTGATGATCTGCAACACGCTGTAGCCGGTGCCGGTGCCGAGATTCCAAACGTGCAGGCCATGCTCGTCGCCCTGCAAAACCTGCAGTGCCTTGAGATGACCAGCAGCCAGATCCAGCACATGGATGTAATCGCGAATACAGGTGCCGTCGACGGTCGGATAGTCGTTGCCATAAACGGTCAACGCCGCGCGCTGGCCGCTGGCAACCTCGGTCAGGCACGGCAGCAGATTGTTCGGCCGACCGTTGGGTGCCTCGCCGATCAGCCCGCTCTCGTGCGCGCCGATCGGATTGAAGTAACGCAGCACGGCAATGTTCCAGCGCGCGTCGGCGACGGCGAGGTCGCTGAGCAATTCTTCGATCACCAGCTTCGAGCGTCCGTACGGATTGGCCGGTTTGCCGGTGCCATGCGATTCCACGATCGGCATCACGGTCGGCTCTCCGTAGACAGTGGCCGATGAACTGAACACCAGATTGAACACGTGGGCGCGGGCCATCGCCTGACACAGGTTCAGCGTGCCGACCACGTTGTTGGCGTAGTAATCCATCGGCCGACGCATGCTTTGCGCGACCGCTTTGAGACCGGCGAAATGCAGCACCGCGTCGATCGCGTAAGTGCTGAAAATCTCCTCCAGCAACGCCGCGTCGCGGATATCGCCTTCGATGAAATCGATGTGCGAATGACTCAACAGCTCGAGCCGTGTGATGGCCTCGCGGCTGCTGTTGCACAGGTTGTCGAGGATCAGAACCGAGCGTCCGGACTCGATCAACTGCAATGCCGTGTGCGAACCGATGTAGCCGGCACCGCCCGTGATCAACGTGGTTTTGCGCATGACGACGTGCTCCATTGCGAGGAAATCCGGCTCAGCGGGCGGTGAACACCAACTTGAATTCTTGCGGCCAGCGCGGGTGCAGCAGGCTGTAGGCCAAGGCGTAGGTCAGCGTGCCGATGGCGATGTCGCCGGCCAGGTGCGCATAACCGGACAGGCCGGTCTGCCGCGACAGCCACATCACCACCACGACCATCACGACAGAGGCAAGCAGGCTGCGGTAACTGGACTGGAAGAAGCTGCGCCAGTCGTAACCGATGGCGGCGTGCAGGCCGCGCACCTGCAAGGGTGTGATCAGCAGCATGCGCAGCAGCAATGCCAGTGCCGCCGCCATGCCGCCGTAGCTCGCCCCGAGCAGATACACCAGCGCCAGCGCGAGCAGGGTGGTGGCGACTTCGGCCTTGAGCGTCAGATGCGTGCGATTGACCGCCACCAGCGCAGTGGTCGCATACAGCGCCAGATTGCCCAGCGCCGCCGTGCCGGCGAGCACTTGCAGCAAGGGAATCGCGTCGGCCCATTTCGCGCCGAAGATCAGCAGGATGATGTCTTCGGCGGTCAGGGCAATGCCGAAAAACAGCGGGGTCAGCACGAAGCCGCTGATTGCCGTGGAGTCGCCGATGACGCCGATCAGCCGCGCCGGTTCGGCACTGCGCCGGGCGAACACCGGCAGGGCATAACTCATCAAGCCGTTGTAGATCGCCGAGCGCGGCAGGTCGATGATGCGCATCGCCAAGTTGAACATGCCCACCGCGTGCGCCCCGGCAGTCAGGCCGAGAATCAAGTTGACGCCGCGTTGCAGGGTTTGCGAACTCATGACGTTGACGCAGACCGGGAGCCCGGCGCGCAGCAGTTCGCCCAGCACCTGGCGGTCGATCAGCAAGGGAATGCGCCGACGCTCGCTGCGCATCAGCACCAGCGTGGAAATGCCGTCCATGATCAGCGCCTGCGCGACCACCGCCCACGGGCCGAAACCCAGCAGCGCAACAGCCACGCCGCCAACCCCGCCAGCCACTTTGCCGAGCAAGGTGCGCGAGGCCAGCAGCTTGAAATTGCCGCTACGGCGCATCTGTGCCACATACACCCGGGCCATCAGGGTGAAGAGGATTTTCACCGAGGCCACGGCGGTCATCCAGCGCAACGCGGTGGACGGCGTATACAGCACGACCGCCAACGAGATCAACGCAATCGACAACAGACTAACCAGCACCGCAAACCAGAACACGCTGCTGATGTGTTTGTCTTCCATCCGCTGCAGGCGCACCAGCGGGTCTTCGAGCATCGACGAGAACAGAATGCCCACCATTTCGACCACGGCGATGATCAGCGTGCCGATGCCCAGCTCGGTCGGCGTCAGCAAATGCGCGTAGACGACAAAGGTAATCATCGACAGGAAAATCAGGCCGAACTTCTCGGTGAAAATCCATACGAGGGTCATCAGGCGACGGTTGGCCATGGCGCGATCCCCGACACTCAGCGGCTGTTGCCCAGGTTTTTCAAGCAGGCGTAGAGGTAGCGCAGGGTCGGTTTGCCCTGGGAGAAAAACAGCGTCTGCCACGAATGTCCGAGCATCTGCCGGAACACCTCGATGACCCGTCGATGATCGCCGCGCCGGGAAAACGCATTGAGAAACTCCGCGTGATTGGCGAGGACGAAATAGATCCGCTGCTGCTTGTTCAGCCGGGTGCCGTAGCGTGCCAGGTACAGCTGAATGAAGCGCAGCTTGTGCGGGTAATACTTGTGCGGTTGCGCGGTGATGTTGGCGGCGTTGACGGCGCGCCAGTGCAGGATCTGCGGCACGCTGTGGATCTCGCTGATTTCCGCGATGCGCGTCCACAGCAGACGATCCTCGGCGAAGCGCAGGCTCTGATCAAAGCCGCCAATGGCGACGATGATTTCGCGCAGGGCGAGTACGCCGGAGGTGCCGTTGATGATGTTTTCGCGCATGAAATCGGCAAAGTGGTCGCCGTGTTTGCAGCGGTCCTCCAACTGGCGTTTGCCGTCACTGAATTCGCTCATCTGAAAACAATCGATCAGACCGACCTTGCGCCCCTGTTGGCTCAGTTCGGCGTGCAGGGTGAGTTGTTTTTGCAGTTTCTCGGGATGCCAGCGGTCATCGGCATCGAGGAAGGCGATGAAGGTTTCCTCGGCACTGAACACGCCGCGATTGCGCGCACTGGCCGGGCCTTGGTTGGGCTGCTGCAACAGCACGATGGGAAAGGGCGCGGCGTACTGCTTGACGATCTCTGGCCCGGCATCGCTGGAACCGTCATCGACGACGATGACTTTGTCCGGCAGGCGGGTTTGTGCACTCACCGAATCCAGCGTGCGTTGGATGCTGGCGGCGGCGTTATACAGCGGAATCACCACGCACACGGTGACGGCCGAGGGATCATTCAGCATGGGCGTTGCTCCCGGAAAGTGGTGCGCATCGGCCGAGCGCTGGCGACTGGCAGCGGCTGCGTACGGGCGACGAGGTGGTGGCGGAAGGTCAGGCTGAGCACGCAGAAAATCAGGAACTCCCCCGAGCGGTAGTTGGGGATCACATAGGCGACGTAATTGGTGACCACGAACAGGCCGATGATCACCAGCGCACAGGCCTGATAGCGCGCCGACTGATCTGCGGTGATTGCCCGGTAGCGCTTGCTCAGCGTCTGGGCAAACATCAGCAGCAGGGCAATCAACTGGATCACGCCGCCGTTGAGCAGGGTTTCGACGTAGCCACTGTGGGCATTGCCGATGTAGCCCCAGCGGGTAATGAACGCATCGGCATCGGCGCTGGCCCAGAACGCGCCGAAGCCGTAGCCCTTGAGAAATTGCGCATCGATCAGCGGCTGCAACAGCTCCCAGATCAACGTGCGGTCAGTGAGTGACGGGTCGCGGCCGACCAGTTCCAGCAGCATGGCGTAGTTGGCGTAAAGCACCCCACACAAGAGGAAGAACACCAGCGTCGCGGCGGTGAAGGCCAGCAGGGAGCGGTTGATGCGCAAGCGGATCAGCGTGATGAAGTAGGCGTAACTGGCGGTGCCGGCGACGATCAGCGCAATCGCCGTGGCCGACTGCGCCAGGCCAATGGCGATCAGCGCGAACAGCCCGTAGAGGATTGCCAGCGGGTTGCGTTGGCGGATCATCGGCAGCAGCAACAGGATCGCGATGGCGTTCAGGCGTGCGCCGGCGTTCTTTTCCGCGAACACGCCGCGAAAGGCACCGTCACGGATGCCGCCGGAAATGAAGGCGATGTCCGGGCGAATCACGGCGAAGATCAAGCCGACCAGCGCCGCCGCACCGATCACGCAACCGAACAGAAAAGCGATCCGCTCGATGCTGTAGCGCCAGGCAATGAAACCGGCGAAGAACACTACGCTGAGCAGCGCGACGAAACGCTTGAAGCTGAGCATCGGCTCGCTCGACCAACTGATCGACGCCGCCACGCAGCCGAGGAACACCAGCAAAAACAGGTTCTGCCGGTAGAAGCTCTTGCTGAGAAAAACCTTGTGGCGGATGAAAAAGAACAGCGGCACCAGCAAGGTCAGCAAGCCGCAGACCTGATTGGCCAGATTGCCTTCCAGATCCTGCTGCGCATCGTCCAGCGTGCTGACATTGCCCAGGCGCAGAAAGAAGCCGATCACTTGCGTATAGAACAGCACGCCAAACAAGGTGAAGGCGTCGGCCAGCGTCGAATAGCGCACTTGCAGGCGGCTCATCTCAGCGCCTCCCGAGTAACGCCTTGAGGTAGGTCTGCACCGCGCGAGCGCTGACAAAACGCGCGGCAGCATCGATGCGCCGCTGGCGATGCAAGGCGCGCGGCGCGGTCATTTGCGCGCTGATCGCGGCGGCGAGAGCGCCCGGGTCGTCGACCTCGACCAAGGGCGCGACGGCGCCGTCGGCGAGAATTTCCTGCGGGCCATACGGGCAGCGCGTCGCCACTACCGGCGTGCCGGTAGACAAAGCTTCGACCAAGGCGTTGGGGCTGCCCTCGAAACGCGACGACAGGACAAAGCAATCTGCCCGAGCGATCTCGGCGATTGGATCACTGGCGTAACCCGGCAGATCGCAACGCTGTGCAACGCCGAGCGCTGTCGCTTGCGCCAGCAGTTCGCCGCGCAGGGCGCCTTCGCCGAAGATGATCAGCCGCGCATCGCCTCGCGGCAGGCGGGCGAAGGCGTCGATCAGGGTGTCGAAACCTTTTTGCTGCGCCAGCCGACCCACAGCGACGATCACCGGGGTGGTTTTGTCCTTGAGCCAGGGATGGCTGGGCGCGGCGGCAGGTTTGTCGCGAAAATCGTTGTCGAGCACCGGGTTGTCGGCGGTGGTCACGTCGCGCGGACGGGCGATGGTGGTGTCGACCAGATCTTCGGCGACGCCTTGTGATACGCAGATCACCGGGTTGGGAATCAGCCGGTACAGCCACGGCGCCAGCCAGTAGGCGAGCTTCACCGACAGGGCCGGGTTGACGTGCTTGTCCCGCGAGAATGCATTGCGCTCGCTGACATGCAGCCGCGCCAAAGTCCCGGACAGCACAGCCGCGGCAATCGCCACGACGTTGACGTGGGTGAGGGCGGCCAGTTGCGCGTCGTATTGATTGCTGCGCAAAAAACGCGTCAGCGCCGGCACCGCCGCTGCGCTGCGCGGACTGTCGAGCAGCACTTGCCTGACCCGTGGGTCGAGCGCCGGTTGATTGATGCCGGCACCGGTGAGCATCAGCAACGTGACTTCGTTGCCGGCTTCAACCAAGGCACCGGCGAGGCGCACCATCATTTTTTCAGCGCCGCCGGCGCCGAGGTCCTGGAGGATGATCAGCAGTTTTTTCATCGGTTCCACACCTGGTAATAAGCCTGAGCGGCGTACTGGCTGGTATAGGGCTGGATCGCTTCGCTGACCGAGCGTCGGGCCGGCGCAGCGGATTCGCGGCTGGCCAGACTGTCGAGCAGCGCCTCCGCCAGGGCCGGCACATCGTTAACCTTGACCAAGCGCCCGAGGCGTCCGTCGTCGAGCAACTCCCGCGGCCCGCTGCCGCAATCGCTGGAAATCACCGCCGTGCCCAGCGCCAGCGCCTCGACCAGCACCGTCGGCAAACCTTCGTGCAATGAGCTGAGCACCAACCGCTGCGCATGGCGAATCAGCGGATAGGGATTGCGCAGATGCCCGGTGAAATGCACCAGACGTTCGATGCCCAGTCTTTGCGCCTGCGCTTCAAGCGCTGCGCGCAACGGGCCGTCGCCGGCAATCACCAGATAGGGCAGCGTGCGCTGTTGCGCTGCCAGCGCATAGGCTTCGAGCAACAGATCGAAGCCCTTGGTTTCCACCAGTCGGCCCATCCCCAGCCAGTAATGATGGGGCACGCCACCGGGCAACGGCGCTTGTGCCGCATGCAACAGTTGCTCGCTGATCACCGCGTTCGGGCAATAACGGATGCGCGGCTGGCCCCAGGGCATCAACCCGGCAAGCGACTGGCGCAAACCTTGGGACACCGCGACCACCTTGCCGCTGCCGCACAGATACAGCGCGTACAACAGGCGCAGGCTGGCGCGCCCGGTGTTCTGTTCGGCGCAATCCAGTGCGGCGTGGCGGGTGTAGATGACTTGGCACGGACTGCCCAAGGTGGCGAACCAGGTGCAGAGATTCGCCTGCTCCTTGGCGCCGATCAGATGCGTCACGCCTTCGCGAAGAATCAAGCGGCGCAGCAGCACGATCGATTTCAGCCAGCCAACGAGGCCGCCGCCGCCACCGGCAAGGCTTGGCGCGCCGTCGACGTTGGGCGAGTCGCCGTTCATGACGAAAAAACTCACCCGCCGGCCGTCCGCCAGGAACTGCTCGGCGAGGCGTTGCTGCACGCACTCGACGCCGCCGCCAGTCTGGTAATCCTTGAGCGTGAACAGAATATGCATCGGCACAATCCTCATGGGGCGGTGACATTGATCGCCACTTGCTGGCGCAGAATCAGTTCGGTCAGGCGCAGGGCATTGCTCGGGTAGTCGAGCAGGTAACGCTTGATCGTGTGCGGCTCGCGGTACATGCGGTAGAAGGCGCGCAGGTGCAGGCGGTTGATGGCGTCGGGGTAGTAGCGCTCGCTGGCATTCGCCTCCTGACGAATGAAACCGCCGCAGGTGAATGCCACGCCGCTGAAGCCCCCGCGCAGCGCATCGAGGACAAAACGCTCCTGCAGCCCGGCGCCGAGGCCGACCAACAGCAGGTTGGTCCGCTGCCGACGGATGTCAGCCTGCAGCGCCGCGCCTTGCTCGGCGTCGAAGTAACCGTTGTGCGCGCCAACCAGCTGCAGGCGCGGGTACTGCGTGCCGAGCTTCTCCACGAAACGATCAAGCTCCGCCTGCCGCGCGCCGACTACGTAGACGCGTTTGCCGCGTTGCTCGGACTCGCGCAACACCGGATCGGCAATCGAGGTGAAATCGAAACTGACCCGCTCCACCGCGCGCCCGGTAATGCGCGACATGAACCCGGACATCAGCATGCCGTCGCAGAAATACGCCAGCGACGGCGGCGGTTGGCGGATGAAACTGCCGATCGAGGCGAAGTTGAGAAAGGAGAACGCCCGGTTCGATTCCAGCAGCGCCGGCGAATAACGATCCAGCAATTCCAGGCGGATCATGACGCGAGATCCTGTGCTTCTGCGGCGCAGGTCGGCCGGCCCACGCTGATGTAGGTGAAGCCGCGCGCGCTGAGGCGTTGCGGATCGAACAGGTTGCGGCCATCGAAGATCAGCGGGTTTTTCAGCTGGCGGGCGAGCAATTCGAAGTCCGGCGCGCGAAACGATTGCCACTCGGTGACGATCACCAGCGCGTCGGCATTTTTCAGCGCCGCCTCTTTGGTGCCGGCCAGGGTCAGGTCGTCCCGCGGGCCGTAAAGCTGCTGCGCCTGCTCCATGGCTTTCGGGTCGAACGCCTGCACGCTGGCGCCAGCGCGCCACAACGCTTCCATCAACACGCGGCTGGGGGCTTCGCGCATGTCGTCGGTGTTGGGCTTGAAACTCAGGCCCCAGAGGGCAAAGGTTTTGCCTTCAAGGGCACCGTTGAAGTGATCGGCAATCTTGTGGAACAGCGTGCTTTTCTGCTCATTGTTGCGCGACTCCACCGCCCTGAGCAGGCGCGCATCGATGTCGACGCCGTGGGCGGCATGGATCAGCGCACGCACATCCTTGGGAAAACACGAACCGCCGTAACCGATGCCGGGATAGATGAACTGGTAGCCGATGCGCGGATCCGAACCGATGCCGTGGCGGACCATTTCGATGTCGGCGCCAAGCTTTTCGGCAAGCCCGGCCATCTCGTTCATGAAGCTGATCTTGGTCGCCAGCATGCAGTTGGCGGCGTACTTGGTCAGCTCGGCGCTGCGCACGTCCATGACGATGATTTTTTCGCGGTTGCGATTGAACGGTTCGTACAGCTCGCGCATCACCGCTTCGGCGCGGGGGCTGTCGGTGCCGATGATGATTCGGTCCGGGCGCATGCAGTCGTCGACCGCGCAGCCCTCCTTGAGGAATTCCGGGTTGGACACCACGTCGAAGGTCAGCGCAGCGCGGCCGCTTTCGGCGAGGATGGTGTTGATGCACTCGCGCACCCGATCCGCCGTACCCACCGGGACCGTGGATTTGTCGACGATGATCTGCTCGCCGCGCAGGTGCTCGCCGATGGTACGGGCGACGCTCAGCACATGTTTGAGATCCGCCGAACCGTCCTCGTCCGGTGGGGTGCCAACGGCGATCAACAACACGTCGCCGTGCTTTACCGCAGCGGCCAGATCACTGCCGAATTGCAGGCGACCGCTGTGATGGTTTTCCCGCACCAGGCTTTTCAGCCCCGGTTCGTAAATGGGCAGGCTGCCGTCGTTCAAGGCCTGCACCTTGGCCGCGTCGACATCCACACACAGCACGTTGTGGCCGACCTCGGCCAGCGCGGCGCCCTGGACCAGTCCGACATAACCGATACCGAATACACTCACATTCATGGGAAAACCTCATGCGCGGCGGGGTGGGCCAGAGCGCTGGCCGCAGTCAGTAGATGTTTTTCGAGAACAGGGTGAAGGGCGTCTTCAGCAGGATCTTGATGTCCAGCCACAGCGACCATTGATTGATGTAATTGAGGTCCTGGGCGACCCGGCGCTGCATCTTTTCCACGGTCTCGGTTTCGCCGCGGTGCCCGGTGATCTGCGCCAGACCGGTGATGCCAGGCTTGAGCCGATGCCGCGCCATGTAGGCGCGGACCTTGCCGGTGTAATAGATGTTGTGGGTGACTGCGTGCGGGCGCGGCCCGACCAGCGCCATGTGCCCGAACAGCACGTTGAACAGTTGCGGCAGCTCATCGATGGAGCTGCGCCGCAGAAAGCGTCCCAGCGGTGTGACGCGGTCGTCGTCGCGGGTGGCCTGACGCACTTGCTGATCGTCGTGCACGCGCATCGAGCGAAACTTCCACACGCGGATCACTTCGCCGTCGCAGCCATGGCGGTTCTGCTTGAACAGCACGGGCCCCGGCGACGTCAGCTTGACCGCAATGGCCACGCCGAGCAGCAGCGGGCTGAGCAGAATCAGCGCCACCGCTGCGACGCTGCGTTCGAACAGGTCCTTGCAGAACAGGCTGCCGGGATGCGAGGTGAGCAGGCTTTCGTTGAGGTAGATCGCCGGCATCCGCTCGATCTCGGAGATCGAATGATTGAGCAACACCATGCTGCCCAGATCCGGAATCCACACCACGTCGACGTTCATGTCGAGCAGGTTGATGTACAACGCTTCGATGGTCGCCGCCTCGGCCATCGGCAGCACGATGTACACCCGCCGCGCCTGCAAGCGGGTGATGATTTCGCGGATGTCCTCAACCTCGCCGAGCAGCGGCAGAATGCTCGGCGCCGGGCCGCTGTCGGCTTTTGCCGCGACGAAACCGAGCAGCAGCGCGCGATCCGGGTCGAGGAGTTTACGTGCCAGCTCATGGGCGGTCGGGCAGGTGCCGATGATCACCGCGCGGCGCTCGTTGCAGATCATCTTGGTGTACATGCGCACGAACAGATGCAGCGGCAGAAACGTCGCCGCCTGAGCAAGAAAACCCACCACCGCCCAGACAATCACCACCTGCCGGGAAAACAACGCGCTGGTCTGGGTGACGAAGGCGATGCTCATCAGCAGCCCGAGCAGAATCAGCCAGCCGGCGAGCAAGCGTCCGAGCCCGACCAGCAGGCCATGACGTTTGTGATAGACCTGGACGAGGCTGTAGACCGGCATCGAGCCGAGCACGGTGAGGATGATCAGCAGCCGGTATTCACTGGGCAAGGCGCCGATGCGCCAGTGCACCAGCACCATCAGCAACAGGTTGACCAGGGTCATTGCGCACAACCATTGCCCCCAGAAAGTGAGGCCGCGACGCTGTGCCATTTGCGCGGAATATTGCGAGGTCATCGGCACGATCTCCGATTCATCGAACAGGGAAGGGATGGCTGCTGCCGGGCGGCACGGCCCGGAGAATCAGCGCGGGGCGAAGTCGTAGTCGTAGAAGGAACGGGAATGGCCATGGCCGTACTTGCGCGCCTTGCGCAGATCGACCTGATTGAGCACCACGCCGAATACGGGCGCCTGGCTCTGCTGCAACACGGCAATGCTTTTGCGCACCTGGCCGACCGGCGTGCTCTGCGCCTTGACCACGTAGATCACCGCGTCGGAATGCTGGGCCAGCAACAGCGCGTCGCTGACGATTTCCGCTGGCGGCGAATCGATGATGATGTGCCGGTAGCGCGACTTGAGAATGTGCAACAACCGGCCGAGGCGTGGCGAACTGAGCAAATCCTGCGCGGGGGCCACGGCGTTGCTCGAACTGCTCGAGGCTTTCAGTCGTGGTGCGTCGAACGGATCCAGCATCGACGGTGCCAGGCAGCCGGCCGGAAGCATGTCGAGATTGCCGACGCTGCGAATGCAGTCTTCCAGCCGCGCGGTGCCGGCCATGAGGTTGGCGAGGCCGGGGCTCTCTGGCGGGAAATCGAAGTTCAGCGACAGCGTCGGCTGCCGCATGTCGGCATCGATCAGCAGCACCCGTTCCAGCGGCGCCAGCGACGAAGCGAGATTGTTGGCGATGGTGCTCTTGCCTTCGCCGGACACCGAGGACGTGACCAGCACCACCTGCGCCGGGCGCTCGTTGTTTTGCAGCATCAGCCAGGTGCGCAGGTTGCGGATGGTTTCGCAGAAGCGCGGGTGATCGTTGTCTTCGAACAGCCGCGCCAATTGTCGACGGCTCTTCTTCATCACCAGCGGCACCACGCTGAGCAGCGGCACATTGAGCAGGCTCTCGACGGTGTCGTCGGTCTTGAAGGTGTTGCTCAGCGTATCGAAGAGGAAGGCGAGGGCGACGCCAACCACCGCAGCCACCAGCGCAACGATTGCCAGGATCAGGTTCTTGCGCGGTTTGCTCGCTTCCAGCGGGGCGATCGCCGGGTCGACAATGCGCGCCTTGGCCGAATCCATGTCCGAGGTGGCGGCGGTTTCCTTGAGACGAGTGACGAAGGTTTCATACAGCGCGCGGGTGCTGTCGACTTCCCGCTGGAATTCGCGCAGCTGGAATTCCTTGCGCGAAATGTCCTGAATCTGCGCCTTGTTGCTGTTGAAGGATTTGCGCAACGCGTCCTCGCTGGCCACCGCCAGTTGATATTGGCGTTCGATGCCGGCGACCACTTGCTGCACCTGCAGACGCAGGCTGTTGGCCGCCGTGCGTTGTTCGGAACGGGCGGATATCAGTGCCGGGTGCTTGGGCCCGTAGCGGCCCGACAACTCCTCGACCTTGGCCTGGGCCTTGGCCAGGTCGGCCTGGAACTGCTGAATCAGCGGGTTGCTCAGCACCGCCGGCACACTCGACAAGCGACTGATGTCGCCGTTGCTCAAGGACTGCGCCTGACGGAACTGGCTCTCCGCTTCGGCGCGATCGCGGCGTGCATCGATCATGCGGTTGCCGGTCATTTGCAGTTCGTTGGCACTGATCGTCGCGACACCGTCGACATCGACCAGACCCTGTTCTTCGCGATACCCCTGCAACTTGTTTTCGGCCACGCGCAGGTTGTCGCGCAACTCGACCAGGCGGGTGTTCATCCAGCTGGTGTTGTTTTGCGAGGACTTGAGGCTGGTGTCCTGCTGGCTGTCGATGAAGCCTTGGGCGAGGGCATTGGCCACCGCCGCAGCGAGGGCCGGGTCGGGCAGTTCGACGTCGATTTCCAGCAACTGGCTCTTGCCGACAAACTTGACGCTGGTGTGCAGCATCAGGTTCTGCGTGACGTCGTTGAATACCTGTTCTTCGGTCGCTGGCGGCTTCGGTGGCGGCAGCAGATCCAGCCATGGCAGCCATTGGTCACGATTGAGGTCGGCCAGCCATTGGCGCGGGGTGAACCAGCTCTGCGCCTGCTGGCGCGGATCGGTGATCGGGTTCGTGGTGAGGCCGAGCTTGCGCACGGCGCGCTCGGCCAGTTCCCGCGATTGCAGCAGGGCTTGCTGGGTCTGCAGGTAATCGGTGGTGGTGGCGCCTCCGGCTTCAGCGGCTTGCTGAAAACTCATGACGGGCGGCGTCTTGTCCTTGATCAGCAACGTCGCACTGCCGACGTACTGCGGCGTGATCAACGACAGCGCCGCCACGGCCAGCGCGCTACTGAGCAGCACCAGCCAGGCGATATTCCACTTCGCTGACCAGATCACGCGCCACAGGTGCAGCAGATCAAGGGTGTCCGACTCATCGGCCGCTTGCGTTTGCGAGTGGCTCTGAAGCGGACGTTCAAGGTAGGTGCTTGGGCTGTTGTCCATGATCAGAAAAAGCCTTGTGCAATGGAAATGGTGTCGCCGGGGGCGATGACGGTGGTGCGCGAGATGTTTTCAGTGACCGGCGGGCCGCCGCTGCCGCGCAGGATCGTCACGCGTTTCATTGAGGCGCGTTCGGTCAGGCCGCCACCCAGGGCAATGGCTTTTTCCAGGGTCAGGCCGGGCTGGAACGGATAGCTGCCGGGCTTTTGCACTTCGCCATTGATGTAGAACGGGCGGTATTCGATCTGGCTGAGGCTGACTTTCGGATCGACCAGATAGCCTTGCTTGAGGCCGTCGACGATCTTCTGTTCGACCTGATTGGGCGTCAGGCCCTTGGCGACGATTTCGCCGAGAAACGGGTAGGAGAAGGTGCCGGCGTCGTTCAGGCGGATCTTCTTGAAGCTCAGTTCCGGCTCGCCGAACACCGTGATGCGCAAGACATCGCCGGCAGCAAGGCGGTAATCGGCGTTGCTGTCCGCCGCCTCGACCGTGGGCACTGTCCAGAGCAGCAACAACAGTAAAATCAGGCGCGAGTGCATGGCCCAACCCTCCTACAGACTGACGTCGAAAGTGATCTGGAAGACGTTGCGGGTGAAGCTTTCGTTGTCGGCATCGGAGTCGTTGTCGCGGTGCCGATAGGCGAGTTCGACGTCCAGCCAGCGGCGCATTTCGTAAATCACGCCGAGTTTGTAATCCTGCAGATCGTCGCTGCGGTCCTGGCCTTCGTAGACGTAATGGCCCATGCCGACTTCGGCAACGCTGGTGATGCGTTCGGTCCAGCCGTGGCGCCAGCCGACCTGAGTGAAGGTGGCTTTCACCGCGTCGGAACCGTCGTCGCCTTCGGCCATGGCCTGGCGGGCGAGGAAGGTAAACGTCGAGTAGGTGCGCGGTTTCCACGCCAGATCCACTTGCCAGGTCGGGTTGCTCAGATCGTCGGAGCCGCTCTGGTCGAAGTTCTTGCGCTCGTAGCCGACGCGCAATTTGCCGGTGGTTTTTGCGGTCATGTCCCATTCGGCCCCGGCCAGCACCGCATCGGAGCGACTGCTGCGCGGGCTGTTCGATTGCAGGTAGTCGAAGCGCGTGTGGTCGTATTCGAGCAGGCCGCGGGTCTTGCTGCCGAGGCGGTGATACCAGGTGGTGGTGAGGTTGCTGGTGTTGCGCTCCTTGTCATCGTTGATGCCGTCGGCGTTGTCATAGCGCAGTTGGGCGTAGCTGGCGCCAAGGTCGATCTGGTTCAGCGCGCTGCGCGCGCCGAAGGTGTAGACGCCGCCGACGCGCTTGCTTTCGATCTTGTCGTTGATGCCGTCGACGGCGGTCGAGGTGGTGCGCTCGTATTTGCGCGCCTCGGCTTCGAGTTTCAGCCGATGCCGGTCGGTGAACTCCATGATGCTGTCGGCGCGCAGACGCTGGGCGGTGTTCGAAGCGTCCGAGGCGCTGTGATAGATGTATCGGGTCGGCTCCCAGATCACCCGCGTAGCGCTGTTGCGATCCTCGGCCTTGAGCTCGAAGGCCGGCGCCAGGCGGGTGACCATGGTTGACTCGACGTCATGTTCGACTTCACGAAAGTTGTCGTCGTAGCTTTCCGACAAGGCGAAGGTCGGGGTGAAATCGAAGCCGTAGACATTGATCGCTTGCGGCTCAACGCTCCAGGCAGCTTCGGGGGCGCAGCAGGCGACGACTAAAACCAGGGAACAGCGAGGCTTCAGAGCCATGGATCACGCTCCTGATAGAGGGGGTCGGTGTCAGGGCGAAGCGGATCCGGACTATTGTCGCTGGCGTTCGAGGTAACTCAGCGGGACGCTTACGTGTTGTTGGCGGTTGAGGAAATTGAGCA
This sequence comes from Pseudomonas sp. NDM, assembly GCF_003105095.1. NCBI lineage: Bacteria > Pseudomonadati > Pseudomonadota > Gammaproteobacteria > Pseudomonadales > Pseudomonadaceae > Pseudomonas > Pseudomonas sp. NDM. The sequence goes on from NZ_QETJ01000005.1 coordinate 55,603, forward strand.
GGATCATCACGCGCTCATCGCCCTGCATGGACAGGAACACACCCTCGAGCAGGGACAGTGGGCCCTGGACGATCTGCAAAGGTTCGCCAGGCTTGAGCGTCGGCTCGGCGGGAAAACCGATCGACTCCTGGCTGCGTTCACGCAATTGTGCGATCACGTCTTCATCGACCCGGGCCGGGACGTGGTTGAATTCGACGATGCGACTGACGCCGCGGGTCGAGCGAATCGGCGCCCAATTATCGTCACGGCTCAACTGAATGAACACGTAGCCGGGGAACAGCGATTCCAGGGTTCGTTGGCGTTTGCCACGAATACTGCGCTCGCTCATCAGCTGCGGCCGAAAGGTCGAATAGTTCTGTTGCTGCAGATTGAGTTGTGCCCGTTCATCCTGGCGGGGCTTGCACTGCAATAAATACCAGTTAGAACCGTTGCGGCAAACCGTTAGCATGCTGGAGTACTCCATACATAGCGATCGTTTAAGCAAGGCGGCCGATAACGTGGGACGAGCCGTCATGCTTGCTAGTAGGTAGTAGGCTGATCAAGGCAAAGTGCCGAGCCAGATGCATCAATGTTTATTGGCAGAAGAAGTGTTTCAAAAATGAATCAACTTAGGTGGGTTATTGTTATATCCGTGGCCGTCTTGGCTATAACGATCCGGCGGCTTTTGTTCAGGCAAAGCTACCGCACGGTTCGCAGTTGCGACCTTCAGGATCCACTTACATAAGTAGCCAGAGAGCGGGAAAGTGCGCATCGGCGCGAGCTCATCGGGCAGGGATTAGTTATCGGCCAGTCTTTGCTAGCTGTCAATTAATAACAGTCAAAAAGACTGCCTTTCATCCGCTGATAATGGCCATGTTTCGTAAATCATTGATCTTTATGGTCGAAATCTATTCGTCGGATTTTTTAAACTTTTCCGAGTTATTGAAGTCGTTGCGATTAGATGGCGGCTGTGATAGCAAATTAGTTTCAATCTTACATCTTTCGCTGCGCAAAAAGTGCGGTCATTAAATGCCTTGCGTCGGATGTCGCTGGCTTCAGCAACTTGGCTCGTCTATGAATAGTTGCCGCCAGACTCTCGTGATATGTCCGGCAATGCGCATCCCTTGAAAGTCGAGCTGGTAAATCGGGGTAATCATGAGCGTTCTGGTAACGGGGGCAGCAGGGTTTATCGGTTATCACACGGCCATGCGTTTAAGTCGCGAGGGATTTTCGGTCGTTGGCATCGATAATCTGAATCCTTACTACGACGTCAAACTCAAACAGGCGCGGTTGCACAGATTGCAAACGCTGACCAATTTCACTTTCCAGCGGCTGGACATCGTCGACCCGGCAGCATTGACCGCGCTGTTCGTGGAGGGCCGATTCAAACAGGTCATTCACCTCGCCGCGCAGGCCGGAGTCCGCTACTCCCTCGACAATCCCGACGCCTACGCGCAATCGAATCTGGTCGGCTTTCTCAACGTCCTCGAAGCCTGCCGGCATCATCCGCCGGCCCACTTGATCTACGCCTCCAGCAGCTCGGTCTATGGTGCCAACATCCGGATGCCGTTTCGCGAAGACGATCAGGTCGATCAGCCGGTTTCGCTGTACGCCGCGACTAAACGCGCCAACGAACTACTCGCGCACAGCTACTGCCATCTCTACGGATTACAGGCTACCGGCCTGCGCTTTTTCACCGTGTACGGCCCGTGGGGCCGACCGGACATGGCGCTGTTCAAATTCACCGAGGCGATGCTGCAAGGGCGCGCCATCGACATCTACAACCAAGGCGAAATGGCGCGGGATTTCACCTATATCGACGACATCGTCGAAGCGATTTTCCGCTTGCTCGACAAACCTCCCACACTCAGCGGGGAGCGCGGCACCAACCGCTTGTTCAATATTGGACGCGGCAGTCCGGTGGCGCTGATGAGCTTCGTCGAATGCCTGGAGCAGGCATTGGGCATGAAAGCGCAGCGCCGTTATCTGCCGATGCAGGAGGGCGATGTGCTGAAAACCTGGGCCGACGTGTCGGCGCTGGCACGCTGCATCGACTTCAGCCCGCAGGTGCCGATCGAGCAGGGCGTGCAAGCGTTCGTGCAGTGGTATCGCGAGTTCTATCAGGTCTGATTCAGTGCAGGGTGACGGCCCTGCGACTTTCCCCAATGCGGATCCGGTCAAGGGCGCGATTCAGCGCATCCAGTGCATCGAGCAGCGCTTTGGCCTCGGCTTCACGACCGTCGCCCCACAGGCGTTCGGCCATTTTGTTCAAGGCCAGAATCGCACGCTCGATGTCGGCTGCACTGGCGGTGTCGTTGGGGGCTGGTGGTTTTTCCGGCATTCAGGGTTCCTCGGCGGACGGCAAACCACCATACCGCCAAGGCGCCGAGCAATACAGCCAGAAGTGCCCCCGATCAGCCGCGGATGCTGTCTGATCAGCGATTAGCCCCAATCAACCCCGTCTCGATAAACCGCACCGAACTCTCCAGCGCCTGGTGCCCCTCGGCCAGCATGGCCGCGTAGAAATGCCAGGCGTGAAACATACCAGGCCACACTTCAAGATTGACCCGGACGCGGTTGTCCGCCAGGTGACTGGCCAGACGCATGGCGTCACTGAGCATCAGTTCGTTTTCGCCGATCTGCACAAGAATCGGTGGCAACCCGGTGACGTCGGCGAACACCGGCGAGGCCAGCGGATGGTTGGCCAAGGTGTCGCCGAGAAAGGCTCGCGCGAGGATGTCCAGCACTGGCTTGGAGTTCAGCGGATCAAGGCCTTCACGATTGCTCATGGAGGCTCCGGTGTGTTCGAGGTTGGCCCATGGCGAGATGGACGAACCCACTGCGGGCAAGGGCAAGCCTTTGGATTTTGCCGCGACCATCACGCTGACCACCATCGCGCCACCCGCCGACTCGCCTGCGAAGGCAATCTTGCTGGCGGTGATGTTCTGCTCAAGCAACCACTCGTAGGCGCGCAAAGTGTCATCGATGGGGGCGGGGAACTGATGCTCCGGTGCGAGGCGGTAATCCGGCATGTACACCCGTGCGCCAAGCATTTTTGCGTAGTTGCCGCCAATGCCGTGGTAGCCGTCAGGTCGACCGACGATGTAGGCGCCACCGTGGATGTACATCAGCACCGCGTCGGTCTTGAGCTCATCCGGAGTCACCAGCGTAGCGGGCACGCCGCCCATGTCGACTGTTTCAAACCTCACGCCAGCCGGCGGCTGATTCTGCCCGAGCATTTTTGCGTAGGCATCGCGGATGTCGCTCATCTTTGTGGTGGTATCGGTGCCCTTGAGCACGGGTACCAGATCGCTGAGGCTGTTGGCCCAGGTTTGCACGGCTGCTTTTACTTCAGTGTTCATATGACCTCGATCAGGCGTTAGTGATGGGTTAACTAATCGAGATGTTATGCTGCTTATTGGGGAATAGGGTTCCCCATAATCGGTGCCAAGCCGCCTGAATGCCAAAACCCGGAGGCCTCATGGAACTGCATAACCTGAACGACATCGCCGCCTTCGTCGCCTCGGTGGATACCGGAAGTTTTACGGCGGCGGCCAGGCAACTCGGGCTGACCCGCTCGGCCGTCGGTAAATCGATCGTGCGCCTCGAATCGCGTCTGCAGGTGCGCCTGCTTAACCGCACAACCCGCAGCCTGAGCCTGACCGACGATGGTCGGGTGCTGTATGAGCGATGTGTGGGCATCTTGCAGGATCTGGACGAGGTCGAAGAGGCTTTGGCTTTCCGCCGTACGACGCCCAGCGGCCGCTTGCGCATGAGCCTGCCGGTAGCACTGGGCCGGCTGCACGTTGTGCAGCACATCGAGCGCTGCTTGAGAGACTGGCCGTCGCTCGCCATCGACGCGACGTTTTCCGATCGGCTGGTCGACCTGATCGACGAAGGTTTCGATCTGGCGATTCGCATCGGTCCGCCCAAGGAAGACTCCGGGCTACTCACGCGGACGGTGGCTTACCAGCAAATGATCACCTGTGCCTCGCCCAATTATCTGAATGAATATCCGGCACCGCAGACACCCGAAGATCTCGCCGCGCATGCGTGCCTGCACTTCGTCAGCGGCGGCCGATTGCTGCCGTGGAACTTCCGCATCAACGGTCAGCCTGTGCCTGTCATTCATGCCGGACGGCTGCAAATGGACAGCGCCGAAGCCTTGCATCAGGCGACTGCCGCAGGCCTCGGTATCGCGACGTTGCCATCCTATGTGGTCAACGATGACTTGCGCAGTGGCAAGCTCGTGCAGTTGCTCGCAGATTACGCCGAGGCTGCCGAGCCTATCCGGGTTATTTACCCGAGCAAGCGACACCTGTCGCCGAAGATTCGGCTGTTCATCGACAGGCTGGTGGAAGCGTGGTCGCCGGCGCCTTGGGAATGATTGCCGGTCTTTGCAGCTGTTTTGCAAATTCCGACGGTATTGATGACGGCAATGTCCAAACCGCGCGCATTAAAAACGCCCTGAATCATCAGGGCTGAGTTTTGGCTGAGGGGCATAGAGTGACAAGCTAGCGGTCGATCTACTTCGCGCTCGAAGAGCAGGCCAACCGGTATTGCTCGTAGTTCAAACCTTCAACCTTTTCCGGCAGCTTGTACGGCACGGGGCAGCTTTTGCCCTGCCACTTGATGGTGATGACACCGTGGTCTTTGGTCACCAGCGCCAGGGCTTTGCCCGTCGGATCGGACAATGCCAGTTGTTTGCCGTCGCTATCCAACAGCACGGCGCCGAATGGAATTGCCTGTCCGTTGGCGTCGTACAGCTCGAACTGGACGCGTCTGCCTTTGCTGCCTTCGAATCGCGCGAGAACCACCGAACCGCGTCTTGGCACCAGTTGCTGAGTGGCATTGTCCAGCTCGATCTCACCACCCAGGTTACGCGTGTCCAGCGTCACCCAGTTCACGCGATACGGTTGCGCGTTAGGCAAAACCGCGTAGCCGTTCAGGCCGGTTTTCACGCCTGAATAGCTGCTGACTTCGACGCCCGACATGCCGGGCACTTCCACCAGGCCGAACGTTTCGCCGACGGTCTGGCCCATATTGATGCCGCCTGCATGGGCCACCAGCGATCCGGCGGCACTCAGGTTCTGTGATTCATAACCGTTGCCCCGGTTGTAACCCAGGCTCAGGTCGCCCATCGATGTGCGGGTACTCAGGCTCAGCGAGCCAGAACGATCGCCCTGGACACTGCGCCCGGTCTGCACCGAGTAGTAGGTGTCGCTGTCCTCGGTCAGATAACCGTTGATCCCGGCTTGGGTGCTGGTCCCTGTATTTTGATGGTTGCTGGAAATGTAGGCACGCGGTGCGCGAGGCGTCGATCCGAGCGGGAAGGAAATCGAAACACTCAGTTGTGTGTCGTTGTTGGTCTCACCGCGCGCGCCGAATTCCTGGGTTTTGCTCAGGCTGATGTTGTAGTTCAGGTCGCGCCAGTTGTTGTTGTAACCGGCGGAAAAGCTCCGCGAGCCGCCGCGATCCCAATAGCGCTGGTCACTGGCGTTCAAGTACAACGAGCCGAACTGGCGTGCTTCGCCCAAGGTCTGGTTGACCGTAAGATCGGTGCGGGTTTTGGAATTACCCAGGCGTCGGGTTGCGCCGGCGCTGGTGTCCTGCACATGGTCGGTCAGCGTGCGGTAACCCTCGGTCGAATAACGATAGGCGGCGAGGGTGAAGCTGGTATCGGTGCCGGTGAAGGTCTTTGCATAGAGCGCGCGTATGCTGCTGCCCTGGGTGGTTTTGCCAAAGGCCTTGCTGGACGATTGCGTGACGTCCAGGGACATCGCGCCAATCGAGGTATTCTTCGCCGCGCCGAATGAGAGCGCCTTGAAACCATTGCTGGCCTGAAGGCCGGCAATGCCTGTCAGGTTGCTGGTCAAGCCATAGGCGAACGTGCCGCTGAGGAAGGCCGGCTTGTCGTAGCCCTCGCTGTTGTTATTGAATTTGCCGCTCGACAGGCTGTACTTCAACTGTCCCTCACGCACCATCGTCGGCAGGGCGGAGAATGCCTGGCGGGTGACCTTGCGCCGTCCATCCGCTTCAACAATGGTGATCTCCAGATCGCCGTTGGAGCCCGATGGATAGATATCACTGATCTCGAACGGGCCCGGCGGCACGTTGGTGGTGTAGAGAATGTAGTTATCCTGGCGGACCTCGATCGTTGCATTGGTTTCAGCCACGCCACGAATGATCGGCGCATAGCCGCGCTCACTGTCTGCGCGCATGCCCTCATCAGAGGCCACCTTGACGCCTTGATAGCGCACGCTGTCGAACAGATCCGAATCGGAAAAGATTTCACCCGCACTCAGTTGCCCCTTGATCGCCGTGAGGTCGCGCTGGATGAAGGTACGGTTGCTGACGAACCGATTGGGCCGGCCGGTGGCGCTGCTCAGGTTGGACTCGTTGCGCAAACGCCAGGCGCCCAGGTTTATGCCATTGCGCAGCCCGAGGTTATTGGAGATTTGCGTCGAGTAATCGGTTTTGCTGCGGGTGCTGCTCAACTGATAGTTGATGAAGCCGGCGGCCACGCCTTCGTCCCAAAGCTCAGGATCGACATAACCACGCATGCCACGAGCCATCGCCACCTGCGGCACGCTGATATTGAGGCGCAGGCGGTTGGCGTCAAAACTGAGACTGGCTTGCTCGATCATCGCGGGCAGGTCGTAGTGATCGGCAGGGTGTTGCTCGTCAACCAGACCTTGCTCACGCAGTTTGCGCATGTCCACACCCAGCTGCTGTAACAGTTCCAGGGTGATGCGCGGTTCGACTTTGCCGTTGACCGGGTTGGCCGCAAAATCAACGTCGCGTCGACCGACCAGCGTGCCGTTGCTGTAAACGTCAACGCGATATTGGCCCGGCAGTACGCTGTTGGCATTCAACAAGGGTTGCAGATCGACCGCCGATGAGCCTTCAAGGAACAGCGTGTTGAAAGATTCACTCGCCACTGCGGCCGGGGCTTCGGCACCCACGGCAAATCCACAAATGGCCATGTTGATTGCAAAGCACAATGGATGCAGGCAGCCCAACGCCGTTTTGTTTTTCTGACGCGCAACGTGATGCTTAACACAACTTGGAGATGTGTGGTGTTGGGAGGAAAACATGCAATTTGCCTTATCAGTCCGTGTTGCTTCAACCGGAGTCCGGAACTTGTGAATAGCTTGTAAGTTGGCAGGGTAGGGCGGGGAAGTTACTGCGCGGAGGCATCTTTCACGCGCTCGGCATGACTTTCGGTGGCGCTCAGTGGTGCGTCAAATCTTTGTTGTGCGCCGTAGTCGTTAATGGCTGAAAAACTCAAGCGCGAAGAACCGGCTGGCAACTCTTTCAGATTGAACGAACGGACTTCGCCGGGAACGATCATTGTCGAATCAATTACCAGCTCCGCTTTTTTTCCAGCAGCGATTTTCAGATCTGCCAGCGATACGTGGTAATTGCTCTGGTTTTTTACTTGCAGCATCGACTTGCCAGCCTGTGTAACCAACTGCCATGCAAGTTGCTCCGGCGCCTTTGCGGCGTCACCGGCGAGTCCGTCCGGGCGGAAGAAAACCTTGATGCGCTGACGCACCGCCAGTTGCAGCGTATTGACATCGGCAGCACTGGCCTGGGGGATTTCCTGCACGTTCAGCCACACCACTGACTCTTTGTCCGCAGGCATGCCGCGGCCCTCATAAAGTATCCTCAGCAGTTGCTGTTGATTGGGCTCGAGTTTGGCCAGCGGTGGGGTTACCGCGAAAGGCGGCGCGCTGCCAGCGGCGTCGCCGGCGTCCAGCCACGATTGCGCCAGAATGGTTTGCCCGCCATTGCGCACGGTGACGTTCGCTTCTTTGTGCGCGCCATCGAAAATGATCCGGGTGGAACTCAAGGAAATGCTGGCGAATGCCGAGTGCGTCATCAACACTCCGGCAAGTCCCAGGCAAAGCGGAAAATAGCGACTTAACATAGTGTTCACCGATTAATTCAGGCTGGGAAGGACAGGGCACAGCGGCCCCGTCCAGGTATTGCGCGCTGCTTATTCGTATTCGAGAACGAACGGCAGAGTGGCGTTACCGGTACCTGCAGTAGCAGCGGTCTTGTCGCCGGTGGTGACGTAAGCGGCTGCGAACGACAGGGTGCCGTCGCCGCCAGTGGTGCCGTCGCCAGTCAGGCTGGTCTGCACTTTGGCGGTGGCTTCGGAGCTCAGATCGATCAACTGGCCATTGCTGTCCAGCAGCGCGATACCGACGCCTTTGGCCGCATCGGTACCTTGCAGCTTGAGAACTTTCTTGCCATCAACCAGGCCCGAACCGCCATTGACGGTTGGTTTGAACAGCATCGAAACCTTGGTGCCGGCGTTGCAGTTCACTTTCAGGTTGAAATCGTTGGCAGCCACACGACCGGCGCCCGGGGCAGAGTCGGTGCCCATGTCCTTGATCGAAACGCTGCCCATGTCCACGGCAATCATCTTGTCGTTACCCGAAGCGCCGTCTACCGAGCAGGCGTCGTTATTGATAACGCCGGTGAAGCTGATTTGACCGCTGCCGCCCTTGACAGCTTTGGCGGCTTCTTCTTCAGCCACTGCGCCAGTGGAGGCAGCCAGTACGGAAAGAGTGAGTACTGCGAAAGCGAACTTTTTCATGTTTATATCCGAAGTTATTGTGAAGTGCTGCATTGAAATGCCAGGCCATCTTAGGTCTGTGTTAGTTGTAAGTCTTTGAGATTTGTCTTAAAGCTCGGCAAGTGCGAGCAAGTCAGCACTATCGCAAGTGCGCAGCTATATTTGCGGTCAATGGTGTGGCGAACTAAATGAGACAATTCTCAAAGTCGTGCAGTTTGTGTCTGGTTAGTATTCGCGGGTGCAGAAATTCTCAGTCAATGCAAAGTTTGTGAGCGGGCGTCCTGCTTGAAAGATGATTCAGACTTTCCACTATTAATGGCTGATAGAAAGAGGTTCCGGGTTTGTGAACACGCTTCGTTTATTGGTATTGGAAGATCACGCCTTCCAGCGCACGGCGGCGGTCAGTGCGCTTAATAGCCTGGGTTACAAAAATATCTTTCAGGCGGCTGACGGCAAGGATGCGCTGGCCGTGATCTCCCAGGCAGGGGGCGTGGACGTTGCGTTGTGTGACCTGAGCATGGCCGGGATGGATGGTTTGACGTTTTTGCGCCTGGCGAGAGAGGCCGGATTGATTCGCGCAGTGATCATCTGCAGTTCACTGCCTGAAGACCTGTTGCGCACGGTTGACCGGATCGTCACGTTGCAGGGCCTGGAATTGCTCGGCAGTGTCGGCAAGCCGTTGATGGTCGATGTGCTGGCGCCGTTGTTGGCTCGCTACCGGCCGCACACTCAGGTCGATGCCAAAGTGGCGGAAAGTCAGCTCGATCAGCCTTCGGAGAGCGAAGTGCTTGAAGCCATTCGCCGGCAGGAATTTCGCGCGTACTTCCAGCCCAAGTTTCATCTGCGCAGTGGTGAGGTGGATGGCGCCGAAGTGCTGGTGCGCTGGCAGAGCCCCAGTCGCGGATTGCTTTCGCCGGGTATGTTCTTGCCAACGATCGAGCGTTGCGGGCTGCTCGATGAAATGTTTTTCAGCCTGCTCACGCAAGGACTGAGTCTGCAGCGCTTCGTGCAGTCTCACGGCAAGCCGTTCAAGCTGGCGTTCAATCTTGACGTCACGCAGATGGCCAACCCGAACCTTGTCGACCGGATCAAGGCGCTGCTGCGCATCCACGGCGCCTCGCCAGCCGGGCTCATATTCGAGCTGACGGAAACCGGTCTGCTGCAGATGCCCGAGATCAGCATGGAAAACATGGTGCGCCTGCGCATGCTGGGTTTCAGCCTGGCGATCGATGATTTCGGTGTCGGCTATTCTTCGCTGGAGCGCCTGTGTCAGATGCCGTTCAACGAAATCAAACTCGACGCCGGTTTCGTGCAGAATTTCCAGCAGGCGCGCTACAGCGCGGTCATCCACGGTGCGCTGGCCCTGGCGCGCGAGCTGGACATGCGGGTGGTGGCTGAAGGCATCGAAACCGCCGATCAGGTTCACCACCTGGCGCGGCTGGGTTGTCAGTGGGGGCAGGGCTTCTTTTATGCTCGACCCATGAACTGGGCCCATCTGGTCGATTGGCGCTTCGAGGGGCAAAAGTCGTCCTGGCGCCGCGCCATAGGCACGTCTGATCGCTGATGCGAGCGGGCAGTCTGACTTTTGGGACAAAGCCCTATTTCGTCGCGCCTGCAAAACACTCATGATGTGCCGAGAAATCAATCAGATGCACCTGAATGCTTCGGTAATGCCCGGGATTTGCTGCGGTTGCCAAGTGCTGATGGTTCTCCAACCCTCCTCATCATGGAGCTGTTCATGCATTGGTCAGTCGTGAATCCGTTACGCGTTGCCATCCTTGATGATCACTCGCTCATACGTCTGGCGATGAAATCGCGGCTGACGCGCGAAGCCGAGTTCAGTGTCGTGGGTGTGTACGGGAGCAGCGCGCAGTTGCTCGCCGGGTTGCGCGAGATCGAAATCGACCTGCTGATACTCGACTACAAGCTGCACGATGGGGAGCTGGACGGGCTTAATCTGATCCGCCTGCTGCGCAAGCAATATCCGGGCATGCGCATCCTTGTCTCATCTTCCGAAGAACGCCCGGCGGTGGTGAACATGGCGATCGGGGCGGGCGTCAGCGGATTCTTCGGCAAGTCGCAGTCGGTCGATGACCTGATCACCGCCATCCGCAGTGCTGCGTCCGGGCAGTTGTACCTGTCGCCGGAAATGGCCTTCGAGCTCGATGTGCTGCCTGCGTCGGTCGATGAACCTGCCGGTGCCAATGACGACGGCGCGGCGCACAGCGACGATTTCCTCAGCAATCCTCTGCTGTCACCGAAAGAGAAAGAAGTCTTGCGCTGCTGCCTGGAGGGAATGGGAGTGACGCAGATCGCTTTGAAGTTCTCGCGCAGTCGCAAAACCATCAGCGGGCAAAAACAGGCCGCTTTCAAAAAGCTTGGCATTCGTGGTGATGCAGAGCTGTTCAAGTTGCAGCACAGCCTGACGGCGGACAACCAGGGATAACTCGCTTATGTTTCATCTGTTGCGCGGTGTTTTGCTAGCCAGTGTGCTTTTCGTGTTCGGTAGCGGGTTGTTGTGGGCAGCAGAGCCGCGCACTCTGCAGGTGTTCGGTCGATCGGACTGCAAGGAGCTGCAGCTCGATCTGGCCAATGAAGACTGGAGTTGGCTGCGGCAGAAGCGCAGTCTGGTGCTGGGCTCGGCGCTTCCGGATTTCCCGCCCTATGTCATGACCGCCAGCGGTACACGTTACGAGGGGATTGCCGCCGACATCGCCTGCATTATCGGCCAGGCCTTGCACGTCGAAGTTACCGTCAAGGCTTATCCCGACCGTCGCGACGCCATGGCGGCGCTCGAGCGTGGCGACATCGACATGTTGGGCAGCTCCAACAGTTTCGAGTTGATCGATGGCCTCGTCACGCTCAGCAAACCTTATGTCGAAGACGTGCCGGCGATGTTCATGCGCGGCGATGATCGGCGACCGATGCCGGCCAATCTGGCCGGTTTGCGTATTGCGGTTGCCGACGATTACCTGCCTTCCAGTCAATTGCACGGGTTGTATCCCAACGCCGAGTTCGTGCTTTTTCCATCGAACGAGCTCGCACTGGCTGCGCTGGCCTTTGGCAAAGTCGATCTGTTCCTGGGCGACACGGTGTCCAGCAATTATCTGATCAACCTCAACTACTTCAACTATGTGCGTCTGCACTCTTTCGTCAAAACCCAAACCAGCGGTTTCAGCTTTGCCTTGCGCCGAGGTAATGATCAACTGCTGCGTCTGATCGACTCGGTCATCGAGTCGATGGGTGAGGGGAAGATAGGCGAGATCACCAAGCGCTGGTCCGGCGGCGGCGGGGCGCTGACACCCAAACGTATTGACCTGACACCCGGCGAGGCACGCTGGCTTGAGCTGCACCCGGTGGCGCGGTTTGTGATCAATGACGATCAGGCACCGTTTGCGTTCTTTGATGGCGATGGCAATTTTGGCGGGATCGGCGCTGATCTGTTGGAGCTGATTCAGCGCCGCACCGGTTTGCAGATCGATGTAGAACGCACTGACAGTTTTTCCAGCCTGAGCACGCGTCTGCTTGATGGCAGCGCCGATATCTCGCTGCTGACGCCAACCGTCTCGCGTGAAGTCGGCATGCGTTTCACTCATCCGTTTCTCGCCAGTCCCTTCGTGATCGTCACTACCAAGGATGCAGGCGCGCCTTCAAGCCTGCAGGAACTGCGCGGCAAGCGTGTCGCGGTTCCCGAAAGCTCGGCGGAGCGCGAGCTGCTCAAGGATTATCCCGACATCGAGATCGTCGACAACGAAACAGTGCTGGGCGCGCTGGCTGACGTGAAAGACGGGCGGGCAGACGCGATGATTACCACGTTGCACAGTGCGCGTTATTACATCGCTCACATTTATAGCGACAGTTTGCGCATCTCCAACATCGTCGGCATGAACAAAGGGTTCCTCGCCTTTGCCGCCCGGCGCGCCGATACCGAACTGGTCAGCATTCTGAACAAGGCGCTGCTGAGCATTCCGCCAGACGAGCTGGACGTGATCCTCAACCGTTGGCGTCCCATCGCAGCGTTCTCGGGACTGTCGTGGCGCGACTACAAGGCGTTGATCTACCAGATCAGCGCTGGCGCCTTCCTGATTATCCTGGGATCGCTGGCGTGGAATTTCTATATCCGCCGGCAGATCCGCGAACGCAGTCGTGCAGAGCGTTTGCTTGGCGATCAGCTGAAGTTCATGGGGGCGCTGATCAACGGCACGCCGCATCCCATTTACGTTCGTGATCGGGAAGGTCGACTTGTCACCTGCAATAACAACTATCTGCAAACCTTTGGCCTGATAGAAAAGGATGTGATCGGCAAGACCGTGCTCGAAAGCGGCAAGCGCAATCGTCAGGAGGCGTTGCAATTTCACGACGACTACCTGCGCGTCATCGAACAGGATGAACCTTACGAGGTGGATCGCACGCTGCATGTCGGTGATACACGGCTGATCATTTACCACTGGATCCAGCCTTATCACGACACCGCGGGTGAGGTCAGGGGCGTGATCTGCGGCTGGATCGACATCAGCGAACGGCGCGAACTGATCGAGGAATTGCGTGCGGCGAAAGAGCTGGCTGACGAGTCGAGCCGCGCCAAAACCACGTTCCTGGCGACCATGAGCCACGAGATCCGTACGCCAATGAGTGCCGTGATCGGCATGCTCGAACTCACCCTCAAGCGTGCCGAGCAGGGCCACTTCGATCGACCGGCGATTGAAGTGGCGTACGATTCGGCGAAAGGTCTGCTGGAACTGATCGGCGATATCCTCGACGTGGTACGCATCGAGTCCGGCCATGTCAGCCTTTCGCCAAAACGTGCCAACCTGCGCGAATTGGTCGAATCCGTGGCGCGGGTGTTCGACGGGTTGGCCAGGCAAAAGAGCCTGGTATTGAAGCTCGATATTGATGCCAATGTCGGCTGTGACGTGCTGGTTGATCCGATGCGCTTTCAGCAGGTGCTCTCAAACCTCGTGGGTAACGCGATCAAGTTTACCGACACCGGTCATGTCAGCGTCTCGATTCGTGGTCAACGCCTCGCTGACGAGCGTTTGCAGGTCGACCTCAAAGTCGAGGACACCGGCATCGGCATTTCCAGCGCCGATCTGCAGAACCTGTTCCAGCCGTTTTCGCAAGCCAATCACGGCCCCTCGAACAGGGGCGGCACCGGTCTGGGGCTGGCCATCTCACGTTCGTTGTGCGAATTGATGGGCGGGCGGCTGAATATCACCAGTACGCTGGGCAAAGGCACCTGCCTGGAAGTGTCGCTGTTCTTCAACATTCTCAGCCCGCTCGGCGGCAAGGTGCTGCCTGTTTCGGTTATTCAGGACAAACCGGTCCCGACCCTGCGGATTCTGGTAGTGGATGACCAGAGCGCAAACCGCTTGTTGCTGACGCAGCAGCTCAGCTTTCTTGGCCAGGCAGTGCGTGATGCTGCCGATGGTGCCCAGGCCTTGGCATTGTGGCGCTCGGAGCCGTTCGACATTGTGATCACCGACTGCAACATGCCGGTCATGAACGGCTATGAGCTGGCCCGCACCATTCGCCAGGATGAGCGCGACAGTGGTGGCGCACCGTGCATTGTGCTGGGCTTTACAGCCAACGCGCAGCCGGAAGAAAAAGTGAAATGCCGAGAGGCGGGCATGGATGATTGTCTGTTCAAGCCGATCAGCCTCAGCACCTTGTCTACCATGCTTGCCGGCTGGGAAAAAAATCTTGAACCCGAGCCGGTTGAAAGTCCGCCTGCGGCGACTGTCAAGGAGCTGGGTTCGATCCGCGAGCGTCTTGACGAGCTCACCGGCGGCGACCTCGACATGATGAAAGAATTACTGCGCGAGGCACTGTCGAGTTGCGAAAAGGATCTGGAGGAGTTGCATTCGCTGATTCCCGAAAGCGATCCCGGGCTGTTGGCTGACCTGGCGCACAGAATCAAGGGCGCGGCGCGCATTGTGGCCGAACATCAGGTCATCGAGGCGTGTAACGAGCTTGAGGCCGAGTGCGAAGCGCCGGTCATCGATCCATTGGATATCAATCGCAGCGCGCTGAAGCTGGAGCACGCACAGGCTGATCTGATCAAGAAAATCAAACGGGTCGAGCTGTAACCGTATCGAGGCAGGGCCATGCTGACTGGCCTTGCATGGAAGCGGACGTTAAAGATCATTTTGCAACGGGCGATACCTTGGTTAATAACCATGGAGTTTCGCGATGATCATTCGACGTCCTTTATTGATTGCCTGTCTTTGCCTGCTCGGTGTCGACACCGTCACCGCGGCCCAGTCTGCACCCGTCAGCGGGGTGATTCGCTTCAGCGGACAGATTGTCGAGACGAGTTGCATGGCGAGTGGCAGCAGCCATTTTTCTGTCGAGCTGCTTGACTGCCCGCAGGCAAGCACCGGGCAGATCTTCACGGTGAAAAACGTCAGTGCGGCAGGGCGGGGTGAGCCGCGCCAGCAAGTGTTCGTGAAAATGATTGCCGATACCCATGAACAGGAAAAATACTACGACCAGCGTCTGCTACTGACAGACAACAAGGGCCACCAGATAACGACCGGTAATTACGTCGTGACGATGACGCTGCCTTGATGGCTTGGAAAGAATGAATCTGCGCCCCTTGTTTCAAGGTTACTGACAAAAAGGGGCGTCACTAATGAGAATTGTCTGGTTCGTGCAGAACCGTCCCGCGCTTCAGGCTCGCCGCCGCCCTCCCGCGTCACAGAATCCCTCCCTCAACACCACTTGAACCAGGCCGCGCCAACGTTAGCGTGAGCTGTCATCAAGGTGTGGGTTACGTTAAGCGATCCCCCTCGCTATTTTGAGACAAGTCTCATATCAGACAGATTGGCCCTTGGTTATTTTCTTGAAAGGAAGAATGGAGCTGCCAAAGGTGTCCGATGTTTCTTGAAAATAACCGAAGTCGATCCTTGCGGATCCTGATCGCCGACAGCGA
Source organism: Pseudomonas sp. NDM (assembly GCF_003105095.1). Classification (NCBI taxonomy): domain Bacteria; kingdom Pseudomonadati; phylum Pseudomonadota; class Gammaproteobacteria; order Pseudomonadales; family Pseudomonadaceae; genus Pseudomonas; species Pseudomonas sp. NDM. The sequence goes on from NZ_QETJ01000005.1 coordinate 71,100, forward strand.
CGTGCGCAGAGGCCAGTCGATCGAACAGCAGTTCAACACGCTGGGCTGTCTCAGCGTGTTGAACGTGTGTACTTATCGCGACCTGAGAATACTGACGTATTACTGCCCCCAACGGTTGAGCCTGGTCGTCGTCAATGCTGAGCTGCTCAGCGAGATGGCAATGGATCCGCTGGATTTTTTCGGGGAAAACCCGCTGATTCGTCATCTGCTGATTTTCAACCCCAGTGATGATCATCAGTGGTCGAAGACCTTCTTCAACCCGCATCCGCAACGCTGGATGCGCCTGGTCTCGAAAATCAACCTGCCGCGCCTGGCGGATTTTCTGATGCTGGCCGATCCGGCGCTCAAGGAACTTGCGGAGCCGGCCTCGCCCGACTCCACGCTCTCTTCGTGCGCGAACCGCTAGCTGCTGCACCTTCCCGCGATGATCCATGTTCGCGCTGAGGCGTTATTGCCCAGCGCCTGCTGCGCTGCCCACTCGTTTGCCCCATTGTCTTGAATACACTCTAAGGTAAGGCATCATGCTGCTTCGTAAACTCAATCTCGCGCCGCGTTCGGCGCTGTGTTTCGGCTTGTTCTGTCTCATGATTATCGCGATCGGACTGATCGCCCTGCAGCAAGTCGACTTGCTCAACAAGGCCGAAACGTACGTTGAGACCACGATCGTGCCGAGCATCAAACTGCTCGGCCAACTGGATCGTGAGTTCATCGAAATCAAGGGTAATAACGCCCGCTTGCGCAATCCCATCGAAACCCCCGAGCGCAAGGCGCAGGCGCTGATGGACATTCAGCAGTCCCGTCAGCTGATCAAGAAACATCAGCGAGCGCTCATTGATCTGCTGGCCACCGACGCTGGGCGCGAGGCGTTCGAGGAGTTTGCCAAAGCGCAAAAGGTCAATGATCTTGCGCAGGACCAGTACCTCGAAACAGTGGCGAGCGGGCAGCTCGAGGCGGCCATCGCGCTGTCCAAGAATCAGATGCGTGTTGCCTCGGACGGTGTACAGGTCGCGCTCAAGAAGCTGATCGCGCTGAACGAGATCCAAGCCTATGAGGCGGGCAAGCAGGCCGACAATGTCTACGAACACACGCTGTTGATCGTCAGTGTGTTCATCATCATTGCCATCGGTGCTTCGTTGGCCCTGGCCGTGTTGTATACCCGCAGCCTAACGGTGCCGATTGCAGGCTCGCTGAGGGTGGCGGAATGCATCGCCGCCAACGATCTGAGCGAAACCATTGCGCTCGATGGCTCCGATGAGGCGGCGCAGATGCTGTCGTCGCTGGCGGCGATGCAGGCCAGTCTGCGCGATGCGCTGATCATGATCCGCGATTCGTCCACCCAATTGGCTGAAACCTCGGAGGTCATGCACGGCGTTACGGAAGATATCTCGCGTATCACTCAGCGTCAGAGCCATGAAATCGAAATGGCTGCCACTGCCGTGACTGAAATGAGCGCAGCGGTGGAGCAGGTGGCGGACAACGCCGCATCGACCTCGCAGTTGACCTCGGAATCAAGTGCGGCAGCCATTGCCGGTCGAAGCCAGGTCAGCGACACGGTAGCCGCCATCAATCTGATGGTGTCCAGCGTGCATAGCACTTCTGCTGAAGTCCAGGCGCTTTCCACCATGGCGAGTGATATCAGCAGCGTGCTGGACGTTATCCGAGAGGTTGCCGAACAAACCAACCTGCTCGCCTTGAACGCGGCCATCGAAGCGGCGCGGGCGGGGGAAGCGGGCCGCGGTTTTGCCGTGGTTGCCGATGAGGTGAGAGGCCTGGCGCAGCGTACTCAGAAATCGACCGAGGACATCGAGTCCATGGTCAGCTCCATTCAGTCGGGCACCAGCCGCGCAGTTACGTCCATGAGCCACACCCGCGCTCAGGCTGAGAGAACGCTCGAAATGGCCAATATCGCCGGAGAAGTGCTGACCGATATCACTGGCTCGCTGAATCTCATCAACGAACGAAACCTGCTGATGGCGACCGCTGCCGAAGAGCAGGCTCAGGTTGCGCGTGAAGTCGACCGCAGCCTGATCAGCATTCGTGACCTGTCCTGTGAAACCGCAGAAGGATCGAAACAGACGGCTGTTGCATCGGCGGAGCTCTCGCAGTTAGCGGCGTCGCTGAACAAATTGACCAAGGAATTCAAGCTCTGACTGTGAGGGTAAAGCCCTGGTTGCCAGGGCTTTTTAATCAGTGCTTGATCGGTGAAGTGAGGTCTTGCGCATCCGGTTCATCATTTTGAGCTGGCGATGCGGTTTGTGCTGTCAGCTGTTCAATGCAGGTGGCGAGTTGTTTTTCATAGCTTTCAAGCACTGCTTCGGCTTCAGCTTCGCGCTCATCCCGCAGACGAAAGAAGTCGTCGCGACTGAGCTGGTCTGCTACGAGTCGGATATTTTGCTCGATGATCGCGCAGAGTGAGTCTTCGTCCTCTAACGCAGCGCTGGTTTGGGCTGCGCGTTGAGTGTTTTCGAGTTCGGTCTTTGCCGCCTCGGCGGCCTTCGCTTGTTCCTTCGCGGTAAGCAAATCGGTTTCCAGAGCCTGCTTCTGTTCCGCCAGACGCTTGAGTTCCACGCTCATTGACTGGATGGTATCGGTGCGCTGCGTGAGCTGGATCTCCTGCTGTTGCACTACGGCCTTCAGTGGAAACAAATTGTTGAGCTCATAACCGGCGACGACGGTCATGGCGATCAGCGCCAGTGCCAGGATCGTCAGGCAGTAGAGGGCGGCGTTGCTCTGGGGTTTCGGGCTATTGAGGGTATCTAGGGCTCTCACGGAATCGGTTCTCCTATCAAGAACAGTCAGTGTAATGGCCGAGTGTCACTGTGCCTTTAAGACGAGTCTTAAATTGGGCTTTAGTTATTTGCGCTGCGAAAGTGTGATACTAAACAGCGTTTCTGTTTGTAGACTTTTCAGGTTTGGCAGGGTGGTTATTAATCTATGAGAATTGTCTTGTTATTGAATAAATAAATTTTTGCTCAAGTGTTCTTTTTTTATTATCTTCTCGTTCCGGTCGTGGTGATATTCCTGCCAATTAAATAGGTGTGGCTACGTCAGCCATTCAGTTGTTTGCACGCTAGGTAGAGTCAGAGAGAGTGTTATGAAGTTATGCCGTGTATTAATTGTCGGGCTCTTGTATATGTTGTCGTCAAACGCAATGGCGGCGATCTGCGAATTTTATCCGGACAATTCCATGGGCAATATGCAGGTTATCCTGCCGGCCACTCTCTCGGTACCACGTGACGCGCCGAATGGCACGGTTATTTATGAAAGCCCTATCGTGACGCTGGGTCCCATTCCCAGTTCTTTCAGGTGCTCCGCAGTGCACAATGAAGGTGTACGCAATAATGTCGGCATTACTCAGCCGGGCGTGGAGATTTTTCCTATCGGGAATACCGGAATCGGCTGGCAATGGGTCCGACCGCCATCGGGGAAAGCGTGGAAGGGCTTTCCAGGAACTACCGACACTGCTGGCGGTTGGGGTTGGAATGGTTCTGAGCACATCTTGCGTTTTGTAAAGACGGGCACTATTTCCGGCAGTGCGACGATACCTTCAGGCCAACTGGGGACATTTGTCGCTGCTGAAATCGAGCCTTTGGCAATGAATACCAGCGGCACACGAATCGTCTCGCAGTCTTGTGAAACACCTGATGTGAAAGTGGATATGGGTAGCTACACCATGAGCGATTTTTTGCAGAACGGTGACTATGCCAAGGAGAAATACTTCTTTCTTGATATGAAAAACTGTCCTCCTGGAATCAATAACTTCAGGTACTCCTTTTCGCCCACTGCGGGCAGCCCTGCATGGAGTGCTGATACCGGCGTGGTAAACCTCAACAGTAACTCGACTGCCAAAGGGCTGGCGTTGCAAATGCGCTTCAGTGACAGAAAGATACTCAAACTGAACCAGAATTACATAATGAAAGCGCCAACATCGAGCGGCGGTAATGCATCCGTTTCCTTGCAAGCTCGTTTCGTGCGCATTGAACCTTCCAATGCGCAAATGAGAGCGGGCGATGCCAATGCCGAAATTGCCTTCGTCGTCGAGTATCTATGAGCCCAACAACTTCTTCACCTCAGCCACAATCACCGCAATGTCGAACGGCTTGGGCACCACCACATCGAACAGGTCCGAGCGCTGCATGCCGATGTGCGCCTGGGCGCCACTCATCAGGATGATCGGCAGGTGTTTGACGGAGGGCTGGGCACGCACGGCTTCGGCGAATTCGAGGCCGTCCATGACCGGCATCATGAAGTCCGTGATGACCAGGGCTGGACGTTCTCTTTCCAGCACTTCGAGAGCCTTCTTGCCATTGCTCGCGGTCACAGTCATGAAGCCCTCATCCTCAAGCGCAAAGCCAAGAATGTCGGCAATCAGATACTCGTCGTCGACTACCAGGATGGTGGTCATGTCATTTCAACCCGCTTGCAGACTTACGAAATTGAACCAGGCAATGACTCAGCTGTGACTGAAGGTTCATTTTTCAAAGCCTTTTCCAGGAACACATCTTGATCACGGATAACCACCTCGAACCGCGACGGGTTGTAGGAGCTATCACGTATCTTGAGAATGGAAAGCGTCCTGTGAAGTTCAGCGTGATTTTCAAAGAACCGCATGAGCATCAGGTTGTCGACAATACTGGACAGGTCAGAGGTCGGTGCGCTGACTTCGGAACCGAACAAATCGCGCATTTCCCAGGAGGCGAACACCGTGACGCCTCTGGATCGCAGCTCGTTCATCAATGCACTGAAAAAGTCGGTGATGCGTTCCGGGGTGGTAGAAACCCGCGTCATGCCGCTGAGGCTATCGATAAACAGGCGCTTGATGCCTTTTTCATCGACCAGACTCAGCAGGCGTGCGCCGAGGCCGTCCAGCAAGCCTTCGGTGGTGGGCTGCCAGGCAATGCTCAGCGCACCGCTGTGTTCCATTTGTTCAATATCGATGCCCAGCGAACGGCCTTTGAGGCGCAGCCGCTGCGGGCTTTCATAGAAACCGAAATGCAGGCCCGGCGCTTCCGGCGTCGACTGCGCGATGAACTTCAGACCCAGGGTGGTCTTGCCGATCCCCGAAGGACCCATGACCAGCGTCACGCTGGAGCTGTGCAAGCCGCCTCCGAGGATGTCGTCCAGCGAGGCAATGCCGCTTGGGATGCGCGTCATGTCCGCGCTGTCCGGGGCGGACGGGCGTTTGTACAGCGTTTCCAGGCGAGGGTAGATCACCAGGCCGTTATCGGTGATTTCACATTCGTGGACACCGGTCAACGCGCCGCTGCCGCGGGTCTTGCGCAAATGAATGCGGCGCACCGAGCGGGTACCGAACAGCTCTTCGCCCATTTCGATGACGCCGTCGACCATGGTGTGCTCGGGGCTGCCGTCGTCCAGGCGCGAGCTGGTGAGAAACAGCACGGTGCAACCGGCAAACGCCGCGTGGCCTTGCAGTTCGGAGATGAATTTTTTCGTGTCGATCGGCGAATCGGCTTTGGACCGTGCATTGAGCAGGCCGTCAACGACCATGACGGTCGCCTTCTGCCGGGTGATTTCGCGGCGAAGCAGCTTCACCACCTCATCGAGGCCTTCGTTTTCCAGCGTGTCGAATGCGCTGACAAACTGTATTTCGGCGCCAACACGCGAGGCGTCGAAGAAGCTCATGGTCGACAGAAACTGAAACAGCCGGTCGTGGGATTCGGCCAGCAACGTGGCGACCAGAACACGACCGCCGTTGCGGGCATGATGAAACCCGAGCTGATTGGCAAGGATGGTCTTGCCGGAACCCGGGCGCCCTTGAATGATGTACGAAGCACCCGCGACAAGGCCTCCCTGAAGCAGCGCGTCGAGTCCTTCGATCCCGCTTTGAAGGCGTTTTAGCTTTTCCACAATGCGACCCTGATCTGAATAAACAGGCTTGTTCAGCCGAATGGTTTAAATGCTAACGCCATTTCCGGTTGAGGGCCATTAAGGTTGAGGGAAAGTAGCGTTTTTGCAACGTGAGCCTGACGAGCGACTGCTCGCGATCAGCGAGTAGGGACACCGGCGGCACGGGAAGATTCGCTTTTCCGATCCCGGAAACGACAAAGCCCCGAATAACCGGGGCTTTGTCGTTCCGAGTGCTCGTTTGGGCCAAGCCTAATAGACCTGAGGCACAATGATTTCCGGTGGTGTGGGAACGCGCGAATAGTCCTCCTGCCTGACGCGTTGCGGCAGTTCGATTACCGGCAGCTCCACCTCTTCGTACGGCATCTGCCCGAGCAGATGATTGATGCAGTTGAGCCGGGCTTTCTTTTTATCGTCAGCTTGTACCACCCACCACGGTGCTTCGGCGATGTGCGTGCGTTCAAGCATGATTTCCTTGGCCTTGGTATAGGCCTCCCAACGCCTGCGGGACTCCAGATCCATGGGGCTGAGTTTCCATTGTTTGAGCGGATCATGGATGCGACTGAGAAAGCGCAGATGCTGTTCCTGGTCGGAAATGGAGAACCAGTATTTGATCAGCTGGATGCCGGAGCGGGCGAGCATGCGTTCGAATTCCGGTACCGTACGAAAGAATTCCTCGTACTGGTATTCATTGCAGAACCCCATCACTTGTTCCACACCCGCGCGGTTGTACCAGCTACGGTCGAACAACACGATTTCACCCGCCGCCGGCAGGTGCGAGACGTAGCGCTGGAAGTACCACTGAGTGCGTTCGCGGTCGTTGGGGGCGGGTAGGGCGGCGACCCTGCAGACCCTGGGATTCAGGCGTTGGGTGATGCGTTTGATGACACCGCCTTTACCAGCGGCGTCCCGTCCTTCGAACAGGATCACGACTTTGTGGCCCGTCTTGACCACCCAGCTCTGCAGCTTTACCAGTTCGCCTTGCAGGCGGAACAGTTCGCTGAAGTAAGTCCTTCGCGCATCCTTCTCGGGATCCTCTTGCACATGCTCATCGAACAATGCGTTGAGGTCATGGCCGTCTTCGGATAATTCAAGTTCCAGCTCTTCGTCACTGTGATCAAGCAATTCACGGTGGATGCGCTGTATTAGCGTGTCGTCTGTGGGGAACATGGCAGGGGCTCGCGGCTGAGGATGGCAAAGTGTTAGGCACATCTTGTTACGAACCCGTTACATCCATGTGCGCCGCTGCGGTGAGGGCAGGAGGGTACCGTTTGCCACCTCGCTTTCATGAAAACGTCACAAAACTGCTGCAGAGTTCGGGAGCCCGTAATCACTAGGTGTCATTTAATGAAACGTTCGATGAAGTCTGCTGCACTCGCCATTGCGGTATCTCTTTGTGCCACCTCGGCCTCCTTTGCAGCAGAAAATGTTCGCCTGACGGGGTCAGGAGCTAGTTTCCCGGCACCGATCTACCTGACCTGGTTCAAGGATTTCAGCAAGAAATCCGATGGCGTCACTGTGGATTACCAATCCAAGGGCAGCGGCGCGGGCGTACAGGATTTCTTGAACAAAACCGTAGATTTCGCTGCCAGTGACTCGGCAATGAAAGACGAAGATATCGCCAAGGTCGCCGAAGGCGTGCAGTTGCTGCCGATGACTGCCGGGGAAATCGTGCTGGCCTACAACCTGCCGGGCAATCCCAAGGGTCTGAAGCTGCCACGCGAGGTGTATTCCAACATTTTCCTGGGCAAGATCACGCGTTGGAACGATCCGCAGATCGTCGCTGCCAACCCGGACCTGAAACTGTCCGATACGCCGATCACGGTTGTCGTGCGTGCAGATTCCAGCGGTACGACTGCGGTATTCACCAAGCACCTGGCAACCGTCAACGCCGAGTTCAAGCAGGCGCTGGGTGAGGGCAACACTGTCAACTGGCCGGCCAGTGACAAGTTCATCAAATCGCCAAAAAACGATGGCGTAACGGCTACCGTGCGCCAGACCCCAGGCGCGATTGGTTACATCGAATATGGCTTCGCCAAGCTCGCCAAGGTCGACTTTGCCCAGTTGCAGAACAAGGCTGGCAATTACGTAGTGCCAAACGCCGAAAGCGGTGCCGAGGCCCTGGCGGCGGTGAAAATGCCGGAAAACCTGGTGGCCTGGCTGCCTGATCCGGACGGTGCCAAGTCCTATCCGATCACCTCTTATACCTGGATGATTTTCCGCAAGGACAATGGCAATCCGGCCAAGGCCAAGGCCATGCGTGAAATGGTCGAATACAGCCTGACCGAGGGGCAGAAGATTGCCGATTCGATGGGCTACATCCCGTTGCCGCAATCGGTCGTCGAACAGGTTCGCAAAGCGTCCGCCAACATTCAGTAACGCCGTGAGGTCTCTCTCGGCGTGTGCGTCTGCGCCACGCCGGGAGAGTTTCCCCCCTGTTCCGGACTTAGCCCATGAACAAACCTTTTGTCGTACCGGTTAATCCCGACTCTGCCTGCCAGCCACCCTCGACGAAGGACTTCCTGGTGGATCGCACCTTTCGCGCGCTGGCGCGAATCGGCGTGGTGCTGATTCTTGCGCTGGTATTTGCGCTGGTGTTCGAAGTCGGACGCAAGGCACTTCCCGGTATGGAGAAGCACGGCTTCGATGTGCTGCTGGGCAGCGTGTGGGACGTCAACCAAGGCAAATACGGCATCCTGCCGGCCATCTGGGGCACGCTCTACAGCGCCTTCATCGCTTTGCTGATCGCCGGTTTCTTCGGCGTGAGCATGGCGATTTTCCTGACCCAGGATTTCCTGCCGACCAAGCTCGCTGCGCTGTTTCGGACCATCGTCGAACTGCTGGCAGCCATTCCCAGCGTGGTCTATGGCCTGTGGGGGATCTACGTAGTGATCCCGGCGATTCGGCCGCTGACGACCTGGTTGAACAGCGAACTGGGCTGGATTCCCTTTTTCGGCACATCCCTGAGCGGTCCAGGCCTGCTGCCCGCAGCGCTGGTGCTCGCCATCATGATTCTGCCGACCATTGCCGCCGTGTCGCAGGACGCGCTGACGGCTGTGCCGATGAAAACCAAGCAGGCCGCGTACGGCATGGGCACTACCCATTGGGAAGCGATTCTCAAAGTGATGGTGCCTTCGGCGGCCACCGGCATTTTCGGCTCGCTGGTGCTGGGCCTGGGGCGCGCGCTGGGTGAAACGATGGCGCTGGCCATGCTCGTCGGCAACGCCAACAACATTTCCCTCTCGCTGTTTGCCCCCGCCAACACCCTTGCCGCTTTGCTGGCGCTGAACTTCCCCGAAGCCGGGCCGAACGAGATCGAGGTGTTGATGTACGCCGCGCTTGTGCTGATGCTGATTACGCTGATCGTGAACATCTTCGGTTCGATGATCATGATGTACGCCCAACGGGGTAACAAGTGATGACTGATCTGACCGCAGCAACAGATTTGACGGCACCAACAGGCGCCATGCCCAGCTTACAACGCAGGTTCGAAGGCCGCGCGCTGCGCAGCCTGATCCTGACCACCCTGGTCTGGGCAGGTGCTCTGCTGGCCAGCGTGCCGCTGATTTCCGTGCTCTACATGCTGATCACTCGTGGTGGCGCGCGCCTGAACCTGGAAGTCTTCACCGAACTGCCACCGACTGGCTTCGAGATGGGCGGCGGTTTCGGTAACGCGATGGCAGGTACCTTTGTGATGGTCGGTATCGCGGCAGCGATCGCGGTGCCGGTCGGGATCATGGCGGCGATCTTCCTGGCTGAGCTGGGGCCGGACAGCAAACTGGGCAACGCCGCGCGTTTCGCCGCGAAGATGCTCACGGGCCTGCCGTCGATCCTGGCGGGGGTGTTTGCCTATGCCCTGGTGGTGATGACAACCGGCACCTATTCAGCACCGGCGGGTGGCGTGGCACTGGCGGTCCTGATGCTGCCGATCGTCGTGCTGACCGCGGAAGAATCGATGCGGATGGTGCCCAAGATCATGAAGGATGCCGCTTATGGCATGGGCTGCACTCGCTCGCAGGTGATCTGGAAAATCATCTTGCCGACCGGCATGCCGGCGATCCTGACTGGCGTGATGCTCGCCGTGGCGCGTGCCGCAGGCGAGACGGCACCGCTGTTGTTTACCGCGCTGTTCAGCAATTACTGGATCTACCACCAAGGCAATCTCGACGTCATGAACCCGACTGCCTCGCTGGCGGTGCTGATCTACAACTTCTCCGGCATGCCTTTCGATAACCAGCTCGAGCTCGCATGGGCGGCCTCGTTGGTGCTGGTGATGATCGTGCTGTTCGTGAACATCATCAGCCGTATTTTCGGCAAGCCCAAGTATTAAGAACGGGAGCAACTGATTTTGAACGTATCCACTGCGCAAATAGCCGCTCCGTTTGTCACCCAGGCGCCTGTAGTCATGGACTGCAAACTGGACAAGATTTTCTACGGGAATTTCATGGCGGTACGTGACAGTCACGTGCCGATCGAGAAAAACAAGATCACTGGATTCATCGGGCCCTCAGGCTGCGGCAAGAGCACCGTGCTGCGTAGCCTCAACCGGATGAACGACCTGGTGAAGGGGTTTCGTTTCGAGGGCCATGTGCATTTCCTCGGGCAGGACGTCTACGGCAAGGGTGTCGACCCGGTGGTCGTGCGCCGCTACATCGGCATGGTGTTTCAACAGCCAAACCCGTTTTCGATGAGCATCTTCGACAACGTTGCGTTTGGTCTGCGCCTCAATCGCTACAAGGGCGATATTGGCGATCGCGTCAAGCATGCGCTGCAAGGCGCCGCGCTGTGGGATGAAGTCAAGGACAAGCTCAAGGTCAGCGGCCTGTCGCTCTCCGGTGGCCAGCAGCAACGCCTGTGTATTGCCCGGGCAATCGCCACCGAGCCGGAAGTCCTGCTGCTGGATGAGCCTTGTTCGGCACTCGACCCGATCGCTACCCGACGCGTCGAAGAATTGATGGTCGAGTTGAAGAAGGACTACACCATCGCACTGGTCACTCACAACATGCAGCAAGCCATCCGTGTCGCTGACACCACGGCGTTTTTCTCGGTGGATATTTCCCAGGGCACGCGCACGGGCTATCTGGTCGAGATGGGCCCGACGGCGCAGATCTTCGACAATCCGCGGGAACAGATGACCGGCGATTACATCAGCGGCAAGTTCAGCTAAGTCACAGCACCGGTCACGGCCGCCTACCTGCACAAGCCAAATGGATTTGGCGGGCACCGGCGGACATTCACCAAGCGTTTCCAAGGAGCTCCAATGCCTGCCAAGCACCGTCTTGATTTGCCTGCGATTGAACGCGCACTGCGTAACGTGCAGAGCCGTTTCGCCGAGCTCAGCCGGCACTTCACCGAGCCCCGAGACCCGTTCACTGACGAAGTCCTGAACAATGTGCTTGAAGGTTATGCGTTGGTTGACGAATATGTTGCCCGCGGCGTCGACCTGTTCGATCTGCAGCAACTGAACCTGATGCTGGAGATCAATGCCACGGTGCTGTGTGGCCGGGATCCGGCACGCCGGCTCGAATACGCCCAGCATCTGGCAGCCACCGAAGCGCACTTCTTCAACAATGTTGAGGGAGGCATCAAGGACTTGTACAACTGGTATTGCGCGTATCGCAGTGAATCGGTCTGGAAGCGTGCAGCGGGGGTCTATGTGCGCATTCTGAGCAAGCCGCAGCTGTTTATCGAAGGCAATAACCGCAGTGGCTCGCTGATTGTCAGCTACCTGCTGATGCGGGCGGGGCTGCCTCCGTTCGTGCTGACGCTTGAAAACGCCGAGGGCTATTTCAACCCGTCCTCGGTCATCCGCAACTCCGCCAAGCATGGCGTCAAGGCGTTGTACGAATTGCCCAAGATCAAGAAAAAATACGCAGCATTTTTAGAAGAACAGGCGCCCGAACCAATGAAGTTCTTTCTCAAAGACAAGCCTCTGCCTGTCTCCCAGGGTGGCCATTGATGAGCGGGGCTCCAGCATTGGCCAAATGCAGAACCTTCGCCCGCCGGGCAGGGCAGGTCATCCGCTGCGCTCTGCCACAGCTGTTCAGGCGTCAGCGCATACGAATTTCGTTCGATATCGATGACACGCTCGCTTGCCAGCTCCACCACTGCGCAGTCGAGAAAAGCCGACTTCCCGCCTGTATTCATCGTTGGCTGGGTGAGCCGTTGCGCATGGGCACGCGATCGCTGATCCGCGAGCTGCGCCGCCAGGACTGCAGCATCTGGGTCTACACCTCATCCGGGCGCACGCCGTCCTATATCAGGCGCTGGTTGGCGCTGTACGGTATCCGCGTCGACGGCGTGGTCAACAGCGTGCTGCACAACCGTGCCCTGACGGCGCACGGGATGTCGAATGCGCCTTCAAAATATCCGCCAGCGTTCGATATCGACTTGCATGTCGATGATTCGGAGGGCGTGCAGCTTGAAGGCAAGGATCATGGCTTCCGGGTGGTCGTGGTGCATCCCGAGGATGATCGCTGGGCGCAGAAAGTGCTGGATTCGGTGGCCAAGGTCCAGGCGCAGCTCGCTTGGCAGCAAATGTTCAGACATAAAAAGCCGGTGCCACAACGGGCGGAGACGTTCTTTGAGCCGCTTGGCTGAGCGAGTACGCGTTGGCTATCTGGACAGCAGCGCTTTTTATCGCTCTACGGCGACGCATTTGATCTCCACGAGAAGGCCAGGTCGAGCCAACTCACTGACACCAATGCAGGTCCACGTGCAAGTGCTTCTCGGAAAGACTTTATCCTTCACGCGTCTGAAAGTTGGCATGTGACGGTGCATATCGACGTGATAAGTTGTCATTTCTACGACATCTTCAAATTTACAGCCACCTGCCTCCAAGACGACCCGGAGATTGTCCCATGCAGCCAAGAACTGCTGCTCAGGGTCTTCGATAACGGATAATTCCGGCGTCCTGCCTACCTGACCCGCGCAGTAGAGAGTTTTTCCTACCTTTACTGCTGGTGCATAACCCGCGCGCTCGTAGATCAATCTCATGCCATCTGGAACAATGATCTGACGGTCAGTCATGATTGCGGAGCCCCAAAGTTAGAACGGTTACGAAAGCTAACTCAGGGGCCAGAGCCGCGTCCACTCAGTTCACTTCTCATCTATTAATCAACCCCACAGGTGCTTTTAGCCGCTGCTGAGTCTTTTTGAACTCATTACCTAATGTGGCTACCTCGATCGATGCAAAAGGCGCGAGCCGGGAGCGTTACTGATCAGAAGCATTTCGATGGTTGGTTCGCTACTAGGCTGGCTCGTCAGTTCGTGTCGTCATCACCTTGAAATATATCTGCGTAAAGTCGCGCGACTGTAGGGGTAAGGTTATGACCGGTAGGAATGAGAAAGTCGGCGTGTGGTGCGAGCCGTTTTACGTAGATGACTTCGTAAACCCTGCGCACGATTCCAGGTGCTGTTTCTTCCCGGTCCAGGCCAGGCATTATCCCTACCGCTTTGTAACCGGCTTGCTCCAGTGCTTGTTGCATATACGGCGTGCGGGTTGTTGCCATGCCATAGATCAGCCCCGCGCCGATGAACGTGCCGATTTTTTCTCCCAGGTCCTGGGCCGCAACGGCCAGTCTGGCTTGTCTGTGCGGTTTGGCTACCGCGCCGACCCGCCCGAAAATAACGTCAGCACCGTCAATTTTTTCCCACGTGGCGATAGCGACAATCTCATCGTTCTGGCGGACGACGGTAGCAAATATGCCTCGATCCGGATCTTCTTCGAGCACCACGTTGTCTGCGTAGAACTGCTGGTCCAGAAACGGGCTTGCCAACCCCACCGAAATGGAGGGAAACCATGTCCGAAAAAAATCTGTCGCGACATTGATCTCCTCACGTTTCAGGTAATCCCAACTGTAGCCATAGGGTAAATCGGTGAAGCTGCGAATTTGCTCGATCGTTGGCCATTTCATGCGGTTCTGCTCGTTTGTCTGATTGCTTCGATAAGTGGCGCCGGGGTCAGCCCCGAGGGGTGGGGTTATTGGGGGTGTCGGGGCATGCCTGGCGGCGATCTGCCTGTGGCGCTCGACCACTTCGCCAATGACCAACTGCATCAGCCTCTGCACGATGGCCGTATCCAGCTCAGCCTCCTGAGCAAGTGCTGCCAGACGCTGGTATTGCTGCTGCTCTCTGGCCTCGTCTACCGCAGGCAACTGATATCGGGCTTTGAGCAATCCGACCTCATCGGTACAGCGAAACCGTTCCGCGAGCAGATGGATGAGCGCGGCGTCGATATTGTCGATGGTTTTCCTGAATGTTGAGAGTTGACGCGCGATGTCGGAGTTTTCCATGAATGACCTCGTGACAGGTGTTCGAAAGAGCTTCTCAATGATTCGTCTGCTGAGCAAAAACCGACCAGTCCTTGTCGCCATCTCCCCTGGCTACCGCCGACTTCATTTTCAATCGAACGGCATCCGCCGCTGGCAGCTCCAGCCCTTTGAGACGACCCGCATCGATCGCCAGATTCATATCCTTGAGGCCAAGCGACAGTTTGAATCCCGGTTCAAAATTGCTGCTGACGATGTTCTGCCCATAACGTTGATAACTGGGGCAGGCGAACAGGGTCTGGGTCATGAGCTTGATGAAAATCGAAGGGCTCAGTCCGTGGCGTTGAACGAGTCCGCTGGCTTCGCCCAGAGACTGGATGGCTTGGGTGATCATCATGTTGCCGGCGATTTTCGCGATACAGGCCTGTTCAGGTTGATCGCCCAGATACCAGGTTTTTTTCCCGAGCAGGTCGAGCAGCGGTTGGACGGTCGAGACAGCGGCCTGCGATCCGGCCGCCAGGATATTCAACTCGCCCTTGGCCGCCACGGCGGGCACGCCGAAAACCGGCGCCGCGATCAATGGCATGCCGACGGCTTCATGTTCTCGCTGCAACTCCAACATCAGCGAAGGCGACAAGGTCGACATCACGACATGCACGCAAGCTTTGTCTGCAGTTTCCAGAACAGCGCTGGAGAGCAGCACTTGCCTGATGGCGGCGTCATCGGCCAGAAGAGTGATGACTACCTCTTGCTGGAACGCAGAGGCCGGCGTTTCGATAACGCTGATGCCTTCGAGATCCTTGATCGCCGCGTGACTGCGGTTCCATGCCGAGACGTGATGGCCAGCGCGGACGAGCAGTGGAATGATCGCTCTGCCCATGCTTCCCACTCCGATAAAACCAATCTTCATTTGCAGTCTCCGGTTTGTATTCGACGACGGTGAATGCAGACAAGTATGTCGGGCACGGGATTGCTACGGCACTGCCATTGCTGCACTCTCACTGTTCATTTTTGTACGGGGGCAGAGCATGGACTGGAGTGATGTGCGGGTCTTTCTCGCGATTGCCCGCAGCGGGTCATTGGGGGCTGCCGCCAAACTGTTGGGGGTCAGCCATCCGACCGTGGGGCGGCGCTTGCAGGTGCTGGAACAGTTCAGTGGCCAACCCGTTTTCCTGCGTACCAACCAAGGTCTCGTGTTGACCGACAGCGGCGAGAAGCTCCTCAGCCTCGCGCAGGAAATGGAGCAAAGTGCGTTGGCCATCGAAAGGCGCCTCGCGGGGGACAGCGCACAGCCTGAAGGTGTGCTGCGCATTTCCTGCGCTGACTGGTTCGCCTGTTATGTCCTGGCCCCGGTGCTGAGTGAACTGCGCCGTCGTTATCCATTGATCGTGCCCGAGGTCATTGCCGGGCATCGATTGTTTGATCTGGCTCGCCGCGACGCCGACATCGCGTTTCGAATCGTTCCGTTCACCGAACCCGATATCGTGCACCGCAAGCTGATCTCCCTGACTTACGGGTTATACGCAGCCGTTGGATCTGCTGACCCTGAGCCACAGGGCGCCGGGCTGGGTCTGATCACCATGAGTGTTGCCCAATCTCATTATCCCGATGTGCAGTGGCTGCAGCAGCGTTACCCTCTGGCGCGTACCGTGTTTACCAGTAGCAGCCGCACAGTCCAGGCGCAAATGTGTGTGCAGGGGCAGGGCGTCGCGGTATTGCCCCGCGCTTTGGGCGACCAGTTGACGGCGCTGCGTCTGATCGATTCAGATGAACCGCCACCAGGCCGCGACATTTGGATGGGCTACCACCAGGACATGCGCCAGATGGACAGTCTGCGCGCGCTTGCCGACCTGGCCTCCGTCATGATTGGCACTCAGGCAGGCGGTTGATTCACTCTGCCGGCTGCATGGCCGCCGTTTGCAGCTCTGCAGCAGATTGGCGCGCCAGACTCAGACTCAGTCCTGCGCCTACCACCAGACACGCAGCGATGCACAGTATGGCGACGGTGAAGGCGTGGGTGATGGCCGCCGCGTCCGTGTCCTTGCCCAGAAGCGTGTAAAAAATGCCACCGATGATCGCTACGCTCAGTGCCGTGCTGATTTGCAGTGTGGAACTGGTGATGCCCGCAATCATGCCGGAATACGCCGGTGCCACGCGTCCAGTGATCATGCGCATCAATGTCGGAAGGGCCAGTCCTTGTCCGAAACCGATCAGAAAGAGAATCACGGCAAGGGACAGCGCAGAGGGCGTGACGGCGGTTGGCGTGTGCGCCACGAGCCAGGCCAATAGCACGAACCCCAGCACTTCGAGTGCCATTCCGAAGGGATTCACATAAGACCCCAGCAAACGCCGGAATAGATGGGTGGCGAGCGGCCCCAGCAAGAAACCAGCGCCGAATGGCAGAAAGACCAGACCTGCACTGAGCGGGCTCGTATGCAGCGCTCCCTGTAAATAGATGGAAAACAGCAGGAAGAACACGCCGATCGCGTAAAAAGTCAGCGCCACCAGCAATGCCCGGCCCAGCCCGGGCGCACGCAGTGCAGCAGGGTTCAGCAACGGCGCGCCTTGCGCTTGATACAAGCGGGCTTCGTAGCGCCAGAACAGCCAGGCCAGCAGTGGCACCGCCGCCAGCGACAGCCAGGCCCACCACGGCCAGCCCGCTTCACGTCCCTCGATCAGTGGAACGATCAGCGCCGCAAGCGTCACCATCGACAACAGCGTTCCACCAAGATCCAGCTTGCTGGTCTGGGGTGCGCGGGTTTCCTTGACCACGGGGATGGCGATCAGAATGACCAGCAACGCAATCGGTAGATTCACCAGAAATATCGTCCGCCAGCCCAGGTTCATCAGGTTGAGCGAGATCAGAATCCCGCCAAGTGCCTGGCCGACTACCGACGCCAAACCAAACACCGCACCGTACAGGCTCAACGCCAAGGGTTTTTCCGACTCAGGGAATATCGCCTGCACTGAAGCGAGTGCCTGCGGCGCCATTACAGCGGCCGTCACGCCTTGCAGCGAGCGTCCGGCGATCAACACCCAGGGTGACTCGGCGACACCGCAGATCAGTGAGGCGACGGCAAAGCCAATCAGGCCAACGAAGAACATTCTCATGCGGCCAAAGATGTCACCAAGCCGTCCGCCGGTGATCAGTGTCACGGCATACAGCGCCGCGTAAGAAGAGATGATCAACTGTTCGGCAGAGGAGGCCGTGCCCAGCGATTGCTGAATCGAAGGCAGCGCTACGTTCACGATGAAGAAATCCAGCGGCGGCAAGAATGCACCGACCAACAGGATGGCGAACATCAGCCAGCGCCGCTGTTCCGGAAGGGCTACTATTTTCTCAGGCATAAGGTCTCCTTTCTGAAACCCTTCGGCTCCAGAATATTTTCGATTGCGGGTCATGCTTTGAATCAGCTGACTTCAATCTAAACGATCAAACCCTGGCTGACGCCTCACATAAATGAACGGCCAATGTTCATTTATGGCAGTGCCGCTACGCCCCTGCCTCCTCGCACAATGGCCGCACTGTGGTTCCAGTCGAGCCACACAACCGAAATCGAGGAGTCAGTTATGTCGGGTAAATTCGCTGATCAGGTCGCAGTCGTCACCGGCGCGTCCACCGGGATCGGATTTGCGATTGCACAGGGTTTGATTGCCGAGGGCGCCAGGCGCGTTTACATCACCGGGCGTTCTGCAGCCACGCTGGAGGCGGCGGTGGCCAAGCTTGGCGACAGGGCGGTCGCGGTCATTTCCGATGTCGCGCGCCAGGTTGATCTGGACGAGCTCAAGGCGACGATTGAGGCGCACGACGATCAACTGGACTCAGTGTTTGCCAATGCGGGTATTTGTGAAAAGAACCCGCTGGGCGAGACCACCGAGGCCGCCTATTTCAACATGTTCGACATCAACGTAAAGGGAGTCTTTTTTACTGTACAGACGTTGATGCCATTGTTGAAAAATGGCGCTTCGATCGTACTGACGGCCTCTATCTGTTCCAGCAATGGCATGGAAGGACTGAGCCTCTACAACGCGTCCAAAGCCGCGGTACGTTCCTTTGCCAGGACGTGGGCCAACGAACTCAAAGGTCGCAAGATCAGAGCGAATGTCCTGAGCCCTGGCTTCACCCGCACACCGCTGATGGATAACGGCTTGAAGATGAGCGAAAGCGACGTCGCCGCGCTGCGTCAGCACGTCGAGCAGATCACGCCATTGGGGTACATGGCCGAGCCTGAGGAAATCGCCTCGTCGGCGCTGTTTCTTGCGTCTGCCGATGCGAAATATGTCAACGGTGTGGAGTTGATGGTCGACGGCGGCCTGTCGCAGATCTGACCACGTGCTCAACCGTAGCGCAGCCCTCGCGCAGGGCTGCCTTCCTCGCTTATGCGCAGCCCCTGCAGGAAACCTCATCATGAACAATGAACAACTGACAGCCCGACTGGACGCCCTGGAAAGTCGCGCCGCCATCGAGTCGCTGATCAGCGCCTACGCCAATGCTTTCGACCGCATCGACGCCTCGCTTCTTAGCTCAATCTGGCACGAAGAGTCGACACTGGATCTACCGGGTTTTGGCCAGGCTGGAAACCGTGACGAAATCCTGGCGATGGCGCAAAACAGCTGGCGTCAGATGCCCCATATGCACCACTGGATGGCCAACCCGCTGATTGAAATCGAGGGTGACAGCGCAGTGGGCACGGTAGCTGCGGATTGCCTGTTTCATGACATTGAAAAAGGCCCGGTGCAAGTCAGCGGTCTTTACCACGACAGGTTTGAACGTCGGGACGGAAAGTGGGCGTTCCTGTCACGTCGTTTTGAACTGCATTTCCTGACGCCGTTAAAAGATTGGGTACCCGCAGCGGGCGAAGAACAGTTTGCAGCGGTCGAGCAGCTCAAGGGAACGACAGCGAAAAACGAATAGTCCCGGCCCTTGGCTGTTCGACACCCACGTGGCCGTCATGCAGTTGCATGATGGCCACGACAATGGCGAGGCCAAGCCCGTAGGAGTCGGAATTCTGGTGCCGAGACGCATCGCCACGGTAAAAGCGGTCGAAGAGTTTGCCCAGGGTTTCGTCGCCCAGCACCGGCCCTTGGTTCTCCACCTCAATCCGGGCACCTCCGTGGGTTTCCAATACCCGTATCAGAATCTCGGTGCCCTCGTAAGCGTAGCGAACAGCGTTCGCCACCAGGTTGCTCAACGCTCTGCGCAGCAGCAAGGGGTCAGCGAGCACGATACCATCGCCCGTTATTTGGAAGCTCATTCGCCGCTCTTCAGCCAAGCCCTCAAAATACTCAGCGATGCGCTGTGATTCGTCATGCAGCGACAGTTGCTGGCGCTCCACTACGGCTTGCGCTTCATCGGCGCGCGCCAGAAACAGAATGCTTTCGACGATGCGCGAGATCCGTTCGAGTTCTTCAAGGTTCGAAGCGATCAGCGCCTGATATTCGTCCTCGCTACGGCGTTGGCGAAGGGCAACCTGACAATGTCCCATCAACGACCCGACCGGCGTGCGGATTTCATGGGCAAGGTCGGCGGAAAATTGCGTCAGTCGCTGATAACCCTGAGCAAGACGATCAAGCATCGCGTTATAGGCGTCACTCAGCTGTTGCAATTCAACCGGCGTGTCGGCGCTGTCCATGCGGCTGTGCAGACGCTCAGGCGTTATGGCTGCGGCATGGGCGGCCATTTTGCGCAGCGGACGCAGCCCGCGACGCAATAACAGATAACCCAGCAACGCGGTTGCCAGAAAGGCAAGGGCCACGGCCAGGTAGATGCGCTCGCGATACGCTGCAAGCATCGCCATTTCCTTGCCCATAAGGTGGGCGGCCGTCAATCGGACTACACGGCCACCCGACGTCGTGACTACGGAGGCGGCGCGCAGCCTTGTTCCCGAGTCGGTCACGCCGCTGCGCAGATCACTGACGCTCAGCTTTGTGTCCTGGCCGATCACCGGCAGTTCAGGCAACGTGACGTTGAGTGGATTGACCTGGATGACCGGTGGTTGCCCCGGCTCTTCAATGATGAAGATGTCGTCTTCGCTGTCGAGCATGTTCTTGAAAATCTGCGGGCTGTCGCGCAGCTTTTCGATGGCGAGTTCGTAATGCAGGAGCTTGCGAAAATGCTCCAGACGGCCCATCACCGCGTGATCGCTGTAGATCAATACCGAGGCTTTCATCGTCTGATACAGATAGAAGCCCGCGCCGGCCACGGCCAGCATCGCGACCATGGCAAACGCCACGGTCGATCGCAGCGTCAGCGAGGGTTGGCGTCGGAACCGCATGGCCTCACCTCGCAGACATAGCCGATACCGCGAATGGTATGGATCAGCTTGATCGGGTAGGGCTGGTCGACCTTGTTGCGCAGGCGCTTGACAGCGACGTCCACCACGTTGGTATCGCTGTCGAAATTCATGTCCCAGACTTCCGAAGCGATTTGTGTCCTGGACAACACATCGCCGGCTCGACGCAGAAACAGATGCAGCAGGGCGAACTCCTTGTTGGTCAGCACGATCACCTGTTGTTGGCGGGTCACGCGGCGCCGGACCAGATCCAGTTCGAGATCGGCAAGGTGGAAATGGTCGGCTTCGCGCACGACACCGCGGCGCAGAATAGTGCGGATGCGCAACAGCAGTTCGGTAAACGAAAAAGGTTTGATCAGGTAATCATCGGCGCCCAGTTCCAGACCGCGAATGCGGTCTTGCAACTGGTCGCGCGCGGTGAGGAACAGCACGGGGACATCTTGTCTGGCGCGCAACAGCTCGATGATCTGAAAGCCGTCAATCCCGGGCAACATGACGTCCAGCACGATCAGGTCATAGGTCGTATGCAAGGCCATGTGCAGACCGTCGGCGCCGTGCTGGGTCCAGTCGACGTTGTAACCGGACTCGCCGAGCCCCTTTTTCAGGTACTCACCTGTTTTGGTGTCATCTTCGATCAGCAGGATATGCATCGTCAGGCGCGCTCGGGTCTCTTAATGACGGGATTCAGCCCGCGACATCGGTATCTCGGCTGTGCAGTGTAGCGGGATGAACGGGCGCAGTCGGTTACATTTCTGTCATTCATGGTCAGGGTTGGCGAATGACAAAAATGTCATTCGGTGGTCATCGTGACGTCCCGGTCTGCGGTCGAGGATGGCGACACATCAACCCATGAGGAATCGTCGCCATGCAACTCAAAAACGCCCTGTCTACTACGTTCGGTTTGGTGATGCTCAGCGCTGCCGTCATTGCCACCGCCGCTGACATGCCGGTCATCAAACCACTGCGCGGTACGGTGGAAAGCGTCAGCAACAACACGCTGACCTTCACTGTCCGCTCTGGCGCCCAGCAGACGATCGGACTGACTGACAAGACCGGTATCAACCGGGTATCGAAAGCCAGTCTCGACTCAATCAAGTCCGACAGTTTCATCGGCTCGGCGGCCATCCCGCAGGCCAATGGAACACTGAAGGCGCTGGAGGTCACGGTATTCGATGCCAGCCTCAAGGGCAGCGGCGAAGGTCATTACGGTTGGCAGAACGCAGACGGCAGCACTGGCACCATGACCAACGGCACCGTGGGCAAACTGTCCAAAACCGACGGCCGCACGTTGACCGTCAACTACAAGGGCGGCGAGAAGCAGATCGTCGTCCCGGATGATGTGCCTATTGCCTATGTCGAGCCCGGCAAGGCCGATGAACTGGTCAAAGGCGCCAAAATTGTCGTGTTCCCCGCTGCAGATGGCACCGCACGCGGCATTGCAGTCGGCAAGGATGGCTTCCAGCCACCGATGTAATCACCTGAAAAAGGTTGGGGCGCTGCTGTCTGGCAGCGCTCCGCTACACGGATGGTTTGCAAGGGGAACGACGTGAGACAGAAGAAGCTGCATCCCTGGCCGGTTCGCCTCACCCACTGGCTCAATGCTGCCTGCATGGTCTGCATGTTCATGAGCGGTTGGGCGATCTACAACGCCTCGCCACTGTTCAGTTTCAGGTTTCCAGCGTCGTTGACCGTGGGCGGTTGGCTGGGCGGGGCGCTGGCCTGGCATTTCGCGTTTATGTGGCTGCTGCTGATCAACGGCGCGATCTATGTGCTGTACGGGTTGGCCAGTCGCCATTTCAAACGTGAGCTGCTGCCCATCGGCATTACCGCATTGAAGCATGATCTGACCGATGCCTTGCGCTTTCGGCTGGTGCATGAAAAGGGTGTCTATAACGCAGTACAGCGCCTGATGTACTGGATCGTGCTGGCGGCAGGTGTACTGATCGTGATCTCGGGTGTAGCGATCTGGAAACCGGTTCAACTTCAAGAGCTGGTCGCGTTACTGGGCGGCTATGACGTTGCTCGTTACGTACATTTCGCGGCCATGACGATGATTGCAGCGTTTGTGGTGATTCATCTGGTCTTGGTGATTCTGGTACCGAAAACCCTGTTGCCAATGATCACGGGTGGAGTGCGCACGCCTGACAACGGGAAAAACGGGTCATGACTGAATCCACAAAAACAACGCGTCAGCGCGTCAGGATTGAACCTGCGCAACAGCTTGAACTGGAAAACATTCAGCGCCGGCATTTTCTTCGGGCCGGCCTGACGGTGGGCGCGATGTCGATGCTGACCGGTTGCAACCTGCAGGACGGCGATCAGGTCGACAAAGTGCTTTGGGCCATGTCGCGTTGGAACGACCGGGTCCAGGCGTGGCTGTTCAGTGGACGGAAACTGGCGCCGACCTTCGCCCGCGCGCAGATCACCAAGCCGTTTCCGTTCAACGCTTTCTATGGTCAGGACGATATCCCTGAAGTAGACCTGACCAGTTACTCGCTCGCCGTCTCCGGCCGGATCAGGGACAAGGCGCCGTGGACACTCGAAAGCTTGCGCAAGCTGCCGCAACGCAGCGATATCACTCGGCTGATCTGTGTTGAGGGCTGGAGCGCGATCGGGCAATGGGGAGGTGTACCGCTGAAAACCTTCCTGGAACACATCGGCGCCGACACCACAGCGAAATTTGTCGGTTTCAAATGTGCCGATCGTTACTACTCCAGTCTGGACATGCCGACTGCCTTGCACCCGCAGACGCTGTTGGCACTGGATTACGCTGACGTGGCGCTGCCGCCCGAGTACGGCTATCCGCTGAGGGTTCGGGTCCCCACCAAACTGGGCTTCAAAAACCCCAAGCATGTTGTCGAGATTTTCGTCAGCAACGACAACCCGGGCGGGTATTGGGAAGACCAGGGCTACAACTGGTTCAGCGGGATCTGATGAAGCAAAGAACGGAACTGTCACGCCAGGAACACTGGCGAGATTCATGACACCAAGCGTGATATGAGGCATGCCGATGACCGGTATTTCTGCAGTACCGCCAGCACCATCCGTCTTGCCGACATCAGAACCCAGGATGCGGGCAACGAGTGATGGAGCAGATTTCCAATCTCTCTTGCAGGCTCAGTCCAGGCCACCTTTACAACAGTCGGATAAAGCTCGCACTCGGATGCTCTTTGATAATCTTGCCGCATGTACCTTCAATGGCGAAAAAAGAGCTATCTGCTCTGATGTTATCGGCACAGGGGGACTGAATGCGTTCGCCATTGCAGTGGCTCTCTCGCCGCTAACCGTCACCTGGGTACCGACCGAGATTGTCCGAGCGCCACTGCGTTCGCCTGGAATACGGACTTTTCGCCGTCGCAATCCCTCTTCAGCCGAGAGCTCCTTCCTCAACCGGTCAAATTCGGAGGATAGGGGTTACGATTAGACGGGTCTCGAAAGCTTGCTCGCCGTAGGCCAGTATTATTAAGGGAGAAGCAGATACCGCCAATTCTCACCTGTGGCGTTGAATGGTCTTTCGTTCGCCTAAAATAGAAAGCCCGATGGCTTCTCTATCGTGGGTGGTGTTATGAGGCAGCGTCGACTTACAGCCTATTTTTCTACCCCGCTGTCATCCCCCGTTTATTCTGAGCATCAGAGAGTTATAGCCCTCCATCAGGGCTACTTTTGGCCGAAGGTAGTCGTTCGTGAACGGCTGCTTTCGGCCAAAAGCAGACGCTCGCACTCGACCGTTAACGGCCACTAGCGGGCGATGATTGTGTGTTTACCGTAATGCGACCGAGGCGCCGTTCCCATGCGTCGCCTCCTAGGGTTAAGCCTCCAGGTACGACTCAGCTCCGCTATCCAGCTCATCAAGTCACAGCGCAGGCGATTGATTGTTCTGTTTCCAAGCCCGCGGAGTTACACCTTCGGTTCGCACGAATGTTCGACAGAAGTGTGACTGGTCAGAGAAGCCACACTCCAGTGCAATGTCCGCAATTAGCAATCTCGACGTCTGAAGTAGCTGCTTGCCCCTCAAAATCCGCTGCTCTCGCATCCATTCTTTGGGTGAGACGAGAGTGCTTCTTTTAAACTGACGGGTGAAATGGCTGCGCGATAGCGCACACGCTTGTGAGATAGCTGCCACGGAGATACCTGCGTCCAAGTTATCGAGCATCACCTGCTTGGCGCGCTGGATCTGCCAAGGTTTCAAATGTCCGGTTTGTTTAGTCAAATCCTTAAGTGAGGACGCGCATGTTTCCTTTTTCATCCTGATTCCTTTTTCCCAGTAGCCGGTTGATTAGCTCAATCCAGCGGTCAGTCGATTGGGAAAAATTTAACGGAAGTCGCGTCGAGATGGGGGCGCATTTTTGCGCTGCTGGAGGCGCAAAATTGCGCATTTTCAATAGTGTTTCCAGTGCTAGCCTCTGCTTCCCGACAACTCGAATCGACGTCATTCGATCCGTCATCTGCAAGGAGAAAGCAATGGCTGCTTCACAACCGCACGGCAAAAACACCGCTTACTGGGGAGTCTCATGGGAGGAGGGCTACGGCTACCCCCAGGCCAGAAAAGTTGGAAACGAGATCTATATCTCGGGTCAGTTCAACCACGATGAGGCGGGTAATCTCGTTGCTCCCGCGCCCCTGAATAGCGAGGGCAAACCGAGCGATTTCTCATCGATAGGAGAGCAGATGCGCGTCTCCTACGACAACATCGCCAAGTTGCTCGCGCTCTATGGAGCAACCCTTAATGATGTCGTCGAAGAAACGCTCTACGTCTTGGATATGGACGCGGCATTCGCCGTGGTAGGTGATGTGCGCAAAGCCGCATATCGCACTGAGCGGCCCCAGTGCGCGAGCAATATCATCGGTGTATCCAGGTTGGCTCAACGTTCACAGCTGATTGAAATTGTCTGCAAGGCTGTCATCGGATCTAGCGCCGACTAAGAGACGCTCCCGGTTTCGCCCTGCGCAACCGGGAGATTCAGCTGCCCTTCGATCAAAGGCTTTTGATGCGCTACGGCTGCTGCACAAAAAGTCATGAATGCTTTGACTCTCCATGACTTTCGAATGTCCTGATGCGTAAGCAGCCAGAGCTCGTCCTGTAGCTCGCGCACAACTGGCCCTACGCGTGTTAACCCAGGCGTAATGTCACCCAGCATGCACGGAAGAAACCCATAACCAAGTCCTGCCGCAATGGCGACGCTCGCGGCCGCGACTGAGTCCGTACGATAAGAAATACAGTCGGCGCTGACTCTGTCTTCGACGTAGCTTTTGGCCTTCAGTCCACATAATCCTGCGGAATAGGACACCCACGGTTGGCCTTCTGCGAACGGGGCACTAGTCGCTTGTTTTATGCTGCCATAAGGCGCCCATGCGATCGAAGCGAGCTTGCGCCCGACTAGACTTTCGGCAGGTTTTTTGGTCGCTCTCACCGCTACGTCAGATTCATCGCGAGCCAGACTTAACGTCTCGTTGCCAACCAGAACCTCGATGGCAATTCCTTCATTAAGTGCCTTGAAGTCGGCGATGATCGGCGTGAGAAAATACAGCAGCAGCGAGTCGCTGGTAGTGATCCTAAGCTTTCCAAGCAGCCCTTGACCTGCCCGAGAAACCCGACGTGTAACGCTGACGATATCAAGCTCGACGCGTTCGGCGAGCGCTCTTAATTCAATACCTTCGGGCGTCAGCATGTACCCAGAGCGGCGGTGGTCAAATAAAGCGACCCCAAGTGTCTTTTCCACTTGAGCCACACGACGCGATACGGTGGATACATTAATCCCCAACCTCTTTGCAGTCGTTGCTCTATTACCGCATTCGCTTAGCGTTTTGATGATTCGCAAGTCGTCCCAAGAAAGCTGACTTACAGCATCGCTTAAATTCTGGGTGACGCCGATTGGTACGGGCGGATTGATTGAAGCTTTTTCTGATGTTGGTTTCACGCCAAGCATCCCAAACTAAGGTTGCTCATCATACGAAATGGCTGGAGGCGAACCAAGGAGTCAAGTGCACAAGCGGACTCGACCCGAGCAACCGGCCAGGATGTTCGGGTTAGATAGGGTGGCGTCAGTCGTTCGGGCGAGTATTAAGCCTTTACCATTTCCCCTGACCAACTTAGTCGTGCAGCTTTAATCACTTCATTCTAATCAGTCGAACGTCCGCTTTTGGCCGGAAGCAGACGCTTATGAATGACCGCTTTCGGCCAAAAGCGGACATAAATGAGGCATGCATATAGCAAAGGTGGTCACCGCTGCGGGCTTGCCCATGTGGGTCTTTCGTTCAAGGCGTGCTGGGCGTGTCGGCACCGGCCAGCTGAGGATTCATAGATACAAGGTGGGCAACCATGGGGGGAATGTACGTAATCAAGGGCCCGAGTTGATCGCGTCAATCGAGGTAAAGTTAGCGCAAGAAAAAATAAGAGGCCGAGCGCACGATCCGCACCGAATACATGTCTACACGACCTCTTCGCGTTTCTATGCCCTACCGCAAGGTATACCCACCATCTACCACAATATCTTGGCCGTAAATGCCACGTGCTCGCTCTGATAGAAGGAACAGAATCACATCTGCCACCGCTTCCGGCTCAAGGAACTTACCCTCTAGTAAGCGCTGATTGACCGTTTCCGCGACTGAGGACAACGTCGCATTATCCAACCCTAGTGATCGCCAGATCGGCGTAGCTGTTGGCCCTGGCGATACGACGTTCACTCTAATTCCGGCCTCAGCCTGTTCGACGGCTAAGGTTCGAGCATGCGCTGTCAGTGCTGTTTTCGACGCAATGTAGCCAGCCAAGCCTGGGAAGGCCAAAGCGGAAAGAAAAGTCCCCACAAATACAACCGAAGCGGGTCTCGCCAATTGGGCTCGCAAAGCTGAAAGCGTGTTAAGCGCACCTGCTCCGTTGATGGCCCAATTTCGCTCGAATCCCTTACTCGCCAAGCTGTCTTCAAGTACAGCGACTCCTGCATTCGGTACTAGAAAATCTACAGGCCCGATTCTGGAGACGCAGTGTGCAAGCTTCTCAAGATCCGAACTTACCGTAACATCGCCACTGACAATATGGAGGCGATCACCATGAACGTCTTTGAGTGCAGCCAGGCCGCCCCGGCCACGGGACATCGCCACTACCGTCGCTTCATAGCTTAGTAATCGTTGAACGACTGCCAGTCCGATGCCTGAACTTGCTCCGGTTACCACAGCGACACGATTGTCGAACTCACTTTTCATGTTTCAGCTCCTTGGGTATTAAACCATTTACCCATCACTGACACATTTCATGCCAACCTAAAACGTCATAAAAATCAGGGTGCAGAAGCTATACCGAGTCAATTTGACCATTATTCGTTTTAGTCGAAATGACGACAAATAGGTTTTTTTGACACGCACCAATGGCTGTGTTCTCAAGTGCGTTATAGGACTGAAAATCCGATCGCATCGAATTTCTTTGAAAGGAAAATACCACTCCACTCTTCGTAAACACGCCCGAGTTGCTCTGCGAACTGCGGATTGACCGCCCACCGCCCCACTCTCTTGCGATCTGTTTCGGCGTTTTCGACCGGCGAGAGGAATCAGTCTTCACAAAGGCGCTGCACCTGTTATCCACCCCAGAACTATCGCGCATCGCAACTCAGTTGCCGCTTACTGTGCCAGTTTATACACCGGCTTTGGGTCGCCTTCCGCCGGGTTCACGGACAACCGGCTTGGCAACATCGGCGAACGGCAAATCGCGAATCAGAACAGCATGGCTTAGTTGAAAGGTCTTTTCTTGGCCCTGTCTGACTAGACCACGCGTGGCTACAGTGGGCTCCAACAACCCTAAACCCGCTGCGAGTGACCGCCATGAACAACCGTATTGATTACTTCAAACAGTCGCCTCAGGCTTCCAATAAGCTGGTGGAGCTGACGATGCAACTGAGTAAGAAGCCGCTACTGGCTGACCTGGCCCACCTCATAATGCTGCGGGCGTCTCAATTGAATGGCTGCGCGTTCTGCGTGGATATGCACGTGAAGGAAGCCAAGATCCATGGCGAGCGCGAATTGCGCCTCCATCACATTGCGGTCTGGCGTGAATCGCAACTGTTCTCGCCAATAGAGCGCGCGGCGCTCGCCTGGACAGAAGCCCTGACCCAACTGCCATCCCACGGTGTACCTGAAAGCCTCTACGCGGATGTGCGTGAGCAGTTTTCCGAACAGGATCTGTCGGATTTGTCGTTCCTGATTGTCGCCATCAACGGTTGGAATCGCCTCAATGTGGCCTTTCAGGCAGTCCCTGGTTCGTCGGATGAGGTGTTCGGCCTGACCAAAGCCAACCTCAACTGAGCGCACGGTTTATCAACGCGCCAAGCTGCTCGCCCTGAGCAGCGCAGGCGCAGTTGGTGAAGCTCAGCAGCAGCCCAGATTGACGCCGCGACGAAACACTCCATCGCGACAAGGGTTGCACGGCGATGCCTTTGGCCAGCAGTTGCTCAGTCAGGGCAGTGTCGACTACTCCCTCCGGCAAACGGAGTACCAAGTGCATCCCCCCTGGCGAGCGCTCCACCAGCAGTCCATTGGGTAAACTCCGCTCCAACGCTTCAATAGTCAAAGCGCGTCGTTCGCTGTAGAGCCTTCGCATGCGCTGAATGTGCCGAGTGAAATGCCCCTCGACAATGAACTCTGCGACCAGCGCTTGAGTAATCGCTGGCGAGCCTGCGGAGAATAACGCCCGACTTACACGCTCAAACGCTGCCACTTGCCCCTGAGGCACCACTAGGTAGGCAAGACGGATACCGGGGAAAAGCACCTTGCTGAAAGTCCCGGCGTACAGCACGCGCCCGTTGCGATCCAGGCTCGCCAACGCCGGGAAGGGGCGACTGACATAGCGATACTCGCCGTCGTAATCATCCTCGACAACCCAGGCATCGCTCCGGGCCACCCAATCGAGTAACAACTGTCTCCGAGGCAAAGACAGCGCCATACACAGTGGGCTTTGATGCCCCGGCGTCACCATGACGACCTGTGCAGCCTGATGCCTGGCAATGGCCTGCTCCACATCCATACCTTCGGCATCAACTGGCACTGCCTCAAGCTCAATACCGAATTGACGAAGCACTTGGCGCGTGGTTGGGTAGCCAGGATCTTCGACCCAGGCTCGCTCCCCTGCGCGCAGCAAAGTATGTGCGATCAGCGACAGGCTACTGCGCCAGCCGCTGGTGATAAACACCTGATGGGCGCCGCAATCGATACCTCGAGACACCTGCAGATATGAGGCGATGGCGCTGCGTAAGGCAGGCAGGCCGTGCGGCGGCGGATAGTCCAGATCGCCTGAACGCATGCCTCGCAGATAACGGGCACCCAAGCGCGCCCAGATCTTGCGTGGGAACTCATCCATTGCAGGCACTCCCATCTGAAACGGCAAAAGTTGCGGTGGACGCCATAGTGCGTCTGGGGAGTTTTCAATCACCTCGCGGCTGACGGATAAAGCGGGGGCAGACAGTAGCGGCTTCTGCAATTCGGGATTGACCACGGTGCCCTTCTGCCCCAGGGCCAAGAGGTAGCCCTCGCTCGTGAGCAGCGAATAGGCCAGTTCGATGGTGCCACGAGCAACGCCGAGATCCTTGGCGAGAGCTCGCACCGAAGGCAATCGGTCACCAGGGGAAAGCGTGCCAGCGGCGATGGCGGCGAGTACTCGGTCATATAACTGACGGTACAGAGGCGAACCGGGTTGCCCATCCAAGGAGGCGAAAGGGTGCGAACAGGAAGTCATCATGGCCTAGTTCATATCTCACTTCTTGGTTCAATAAATTGAGGCAATGTTAGTTCAAGATTTGACCATCACAACCCACTAAGGCCTCTCCCATGACGTTCAATCTTCAAGACTACGTGCCCAGCGTGCTCGACTTGGCCGACACTGCCCTGCGTCCTCTAGACAGCCGCCATGACTTGAAAATCGCTTTCCCGGTAATGCAGCAATTGCGCCCCCACCTAACAAGCGAGGCCGATTTTATGAGTCGTATCGAACGAATGCGAGCCGGCGGCTATCGCCTGGTTGGAGCCTTCGAGTCATCGGCTCTCGTGGCGCTTGCAGGTTACCGCCTTCAGGAGAATCTGATTTATGGCCCATTCTTGTATGTCGATGACCTCATCACCGATGAAGCCCAGCGCGGCGGCCAGTGGGGCTCCCGGTTATTGCGAGCTCTGGAACGACTGGCTCGTGCCAGCGGTTGTGCTCGCCTTGTGCTTGACACGGGTTTGGCCAACGCGCGCGCCCAACGCTTCTACTTCCGCGAAGGCCTTTATACCGGCGCGCTGCGTTTTCAAAAACAGTTCGATACCCCATGACCGCATCACCCGTACAGGAGGCAATATCATGAACCCGTCTCAGAAGCCCCTCGCTCCTTTGCGAATCCTTCGCCTGATTGCCAGTCCCAACGGTAATGCATCTGAAAGCTTGAAACTGTCTGAGCGGATTCTGCACGCTCTGACAGTACGCGCTGGCATACGCGGGATTGAACTGACGGATATAGACCTGAACACGTTATCGCCAGTCGATGCGACTTATGCCCATGCCTTGGCCCATCCGAGCGAAATAGCTACCGAGGATCAGAAAGGTACATTGAGTCGCTCCGACCAAATGATCATCCTGTTGAATGCCTGCGATGTGCTGCTTATCGCTACTCCCATGCACAACTACAGCGTGCCCTCGCCGCTCAAGGCCTGGATTGACCACGTCGTACGCGTCGGAAAAACTTTCCTCAGCACATCAAAAGGTAAGGTTGGAACGTTATTGGATCGCCCCGTCTACGTTGCCGTAGCCACCGGCGGCTACATTAGCGGTGAGAGGGCACGGCAACCCGACTTTCTTCGTCCCTACCTATCCGCAGTGCTGAAAACCATCGGTCTCAATCAGGTGCATTACTTCACCGTTGAAGGCACAGCAAAAGGGACGGACGCGCTAAAAACGGCGCAGAAAATAGGGTACGACGATGTGCATACGTTCTTTCATGAGGAAATCGAAACTAGGACTCATGAAACAGTTGCCTGAAGCCGGTGCCCCAGACGGCCGAAGTACAAAGGTCGGCAGCGATGCCTGAAGCTGAGCCTAGCTTTTTGATTTTCGGGAGAGCTGTTCGCCCGGGTCGGCAGCCATGGGCCGCATGTCCCCCTCTTAATACCGCCTACAGAGAGGAATTGATCATGAGTCGCCTCAGTTGGTTTCAAACTTCACATGGTGCAGCCAAGTCGCTTGAAATTAATGACCCCGCCATGATCTACATACGGGAGATGCTGGAGCATGCCGACCGCCCCTACGACTTGCTTCCACCTCACCTCAAAACACCAGCGTTCTTCTACAGCTACAGGTAACAACCAAGTCTACTTTGGGGGCTATAGCATTTGAGACTGGCGGGATACTGATTGATCGGGGACTGGCGGGATGGAGCGAGGAACGGGCGTAAGGGCAGCTGCTGGTGGCAGATGACGAAGCAGGTGGATGCTTTTCCATCAACGGCGGCGGCTTGGGTGATGATGTGGGAGCGGTGTACTACTAGGCGCCCGATATTCTGCAGTGGGAGCCATTGGGCATCGATTATACCGCCTTCTTGGAATGAGCTGTGAGCAATCGTACGGCGGCCTACTAAGAGGGCCTACGTTGGTAATCCTGGCGCAACGACATTCAGTGAGTGGGCGGAGATCAATGCGTGTCTTTCTACCCATTCCTATGGACACGAGGGGCTGAATGGCAATAAGCGCGCAGGTTGTCAGCATGGCTGAATAGTATGATTTGAATTGCACATTAGCCGGCCAGTTGTACGCCCCGCCATCACTCCTAATTAAATTAAGCAGGCCGGCAGCGAGTCAAAGTGCGCTGGTTACGCACAGACATTTCAAAGTTGAAGCATTCACTGGACTCTTACTGAGACACTGACCACCTGCTTACGTCAGACTGACACTCCGGATAGTACGTTTGAACAATACAACACCGAGCCTTCGTTCGAGGTTTCTCTCTACCTAGCTTACAGCAGGGGGAGCCCCCCCCAATGGTGGGATGCCCAAGTGCAGCTGCGCTGCTTTGCTACCTCTAAGAATTTAACCAAGACCATCAAGCTGATCTTGGCGCATAAGTCCTCCGACCTTTTGTAATTTTGTTGGCAGCAATTGTTACGAAATTGCTCTACCTGCCTAGGAACACCGCAACGCAGATCATGGGTTGATTAGTACAAAGATCCACTCGGGAGAGA
Source organism: Pseudomonas sp. NDM (assembly GCF_003105095.1). Taxonomy (NCBI): domain Bacteria; kingdom Pseudomonadati; phylum Pseudomonadota; class Gammaproteobacteria; order Pseudomonadales; family Pseudomonadaceae; genus Pseudomonas; species Pseudomonas sp. NDM. Next base: position 103,719 of record NZ_QETJ01000005.1, read on the forward strand.
AGGCGGACAAGCGAGGAAAAGGACCACTGGATTTCGTTTTTATCAATAAAGTCGCGAGCACTGGTCTAACACAGACTGCCCCTCGGATTTTGCTGCAAAATTGAAACAAAAAATTTTGGTTCGCGGGCACGGGAATCGCACTTAGCTCGTTTTGCTGATGACTTCAGCCTGTCATTAGATGCGAAGGTTAAAGAGCGACAAGAAGTGGCGTGCCGCTTTGCACATCGGACATAGCTTGGAGGGGAGAGCTCTCTGAGTCCTAATGCTTCGCTAAGGGAAATACGTGACGTACTCCCCACGCCAATTTGAGCTACACGCACCCGATCCATTTCCGGTCAAATGTAAAGAGATTGAATAAGGCGTATTCAAAGTCTAGTTGCAGCAGAAACACGGTGTTCTGCCGCGTAGCTGCTTTACTTGAAAATTATGCTGCCTGCGAGGGCCTAGGAATGAATCGAAACGACTTGCGTCGCGTGGACATGAATCTTCTGGTTATTTTCGAAACCTTAATGTTCGAAAGGAACTTGACTCGGGCTGGGGAGAAACTGTTCTTAGGCCAACCCGCCGTCAGTGCCGCTTTAGCGCGGTTGCGCGACTTGTTCGACGATCCCTTGCTAGTACGCAACGGTCGTACCTTAGAGCCGACCCAGCGAGCGCTGGCAATTCTTAAAGAGTTGCAACCAGCCATGGACACCATCTCCGGAGCTGTCAGCCGAGCTAAGGATTTTGACCCATCCACCAGCCGGGACGTATTCCGAATCGGCCTTTCCGACGATGCCGAATTCGGCCTATTTCCACCATTGATCAATCAACTTCGCGAAGAGGCGCAAAAGGTTATCGTAGTGGTACGGCGGGTTAACTTTCTGCTGATGTCGACCATGCTTGCCTCCGGAGAGATTTCCGTCGGAGTCAGTTACACCACCGAGTTGCCGGCCAACGCCAAGCGCAAGAAGCTGCGGGATCTGCGCGTCAAGATACTGCGCGGCGATAATCGTCCTGGCCCCCTGACCTTGGATGAGTATTGCGAACGACCTCACGCCCTGGTGTCGTTTTCCGGGGATTTGACCGGTGCCATCGATACCGACCTGGCACGCATCGGCCGCTCGCGGCGAGTGATGCTGGCGGTACCCCAGTTCTCAGGACTGCGTGCCTTATTAGCGGGCACGGAAATGCTAGCCGCAGTGCCGGACTACGCGGCGTGCGCGCTGATCGATGGCAGCAGCCAGTTGCGTGCTGATGACCCGCCCTTTGACATCGTGCCGTCGGAGTTGTCGATGGTCTGGAGCGGGGTCAACGATAACGATCCGGCAGAGCGTTGGTTGCGCTCATTAATTGCCCAACACATGGCGACCCCTCTGCCGGTGTATTGAGCGAATTGAAATTTGGATCGGTCTCGCGCAGGAATATCGGCATGTCTGTCATTGGCGGAATGGCCGGAATGTCGAAATACATCTGGATAACCCACCCACGGTGATAGCTGGCGTGGTTGACCACATGCATCAGCATTGCTCCGGCACTCATGGTGCCGCGTTCCCCAGACACAAACGTGAACTCGACGAGTCTATCCAGCGATGCCTCGCTCTGCCGGGCGCTCCAGTCGCTGTACCAGTGATCGATCTCCTTTTGTGCCAAGCGCAAATCAGCGAGTTCGGGATGCAGCAGATCATGTGAAGTTTCGAAGCCGTGCCCCCGGCCTTCGAGGTGAGCCTGCCAAATGCAGTCCACGACGTAAATGTGATTCAAAGTGCCGATTACGTTTTTGAACACCGACACTCGCTCTTTGCTGACTTCGCCAGGAGGCAGTGCGGCCAGGCTGTCAAAGAGGCGCTGATCGGCCCAGCATTTGTAATCGGCAAGCATGCGGGCTGTGCGTACGTTGATCATGAGATTTCCCCAATTTAAATGGGCGTAATGCCAAGCATAGCCCTCACAACGAGCGGCATCGAAGACGCTGATTATCGGTCGGCAAGCGCCAGGGAGCCAATTGGGCTAGGAGACTCGAAGCCGGAAAGCGTAAAGGCGCTGCCTGCCCCCCTCAGTCTTTGCTGATCAGGGAGCCTACCAGAGTTATACGACGAAGCTGGATCAGTTGTGGAGGGTGAGCGCCAGGTAGCGGCGACGGGATGGGCCTCTGCCGCCTGAAAAACGAGCCGTCTTGAACGGCTGCTTATGGCCGAAAGCGGTCTACTGAGCATTCAATGCTGCCGTCGCGCTGTGCTTAGTTTTGTTGAGCACTTAACGGTGTCAGAAGGGTAGGGTTGCGGAAATGCCCGAAAAGATGCGGAAACGATCCGTAGACAGAGGAGCCAATTTCCTGAATGCCAGAAACGACAAAGCCCTGAATAATCAGGGCTTTGTCGTATCAAATATGGCGGAGGCGATGGGATTCGAACTCATGGACCTGTTACAGTCGACGGTTTTCAAGACCGTTGCCTTAAACCACTCGGCCACACCTCCGTTTGCGTTGCGGGCGCCATAATACCTGAATGAAACACACTGTCAAACTCTCTGCATGGCTTGTTACAGAGCGTCTGTTATGATCTTTGCGACTGAACGTTTCAAACCAACAGGAGTGTCGCCATGCGCGAACAGGATTACGCAGTTAATAACAGCGTGCAGGCTGAGCAGCTAGAGGTTAGCCGCGTCCTGCGCAACACTTATGGTCTCTTGGCTCTGACCCTCGCATTCAGCGGTGTGATGGCCTTCGTAGCCCAGCAGATGCGTGTCGGCTACCCGAACATTTTCGTGGTGCTGATCGGCTTCTACGGGCTGTTCTTCCTCACCAACAAACTCCGTGATTCCGCGTGGGGCCTGGTATCTGCCTTCGCGTTGACCGGTTTCATGGGTTTCCTGCTCGGCCCGATCCTCAACCGTTACCTGGGCATGCAGGGCGGCGCTGAAGTGGTCAGCTCGGCATTCGCCATGACCGCACTGGTGTTCGGTGGCCTGTCGGCCTACGTCCTGATCTCGCGCAAGGACATGAGCTTCCTGAGCGGTTTCATCACCGCCGGTTTCTTCGTGTTGCTGGGTGCGGTAGTCGCCAGCTTCTTCTTCCAGATCAGCGGCCTGCAACTGGCGATCAGCGCCGGCTTCGTGCTGTTCTCGTCGGTCTGCATTCTGTTTCAGACCAGCGCGATCATCCACGGCGGCGAGCGCAACTACATCATGGCGACCATCAGCCTGTATGTATCGATCTACAACCTGTTCGTCAGCCTGCTGCAACTGTTCGGCATCATGAGCCGCGACGACTGATCTTCACGGCTGTAATAAAAAACCCGCTTCGGCGGGTTTTTTATTGTCTGGAGAAAAGTGTCTGCTCAGTTGATGACGATGCTGCCATCCATTTGCTGACGGTAGATCGTGTAGGGCAGCAGCAGGGTGTCGAGTGCGCCGGATACCACGGCGTCCACCAGCACCACGGGAATTGCCGCGTTGCGGTGATCATCGGGATCGATGCCTGAGGCCAGCGGTGCGTTCAGCGTGCAGAAATCATAGGCGAGGCCGCTGTAGATTCTCGGTACCGCGCCGCAATAACTTTTCTGCTCTTTGAGTCCGTCAACGGCAGCCTGATCGTGGCGCGCCACCGTTTGAATCGTGCCGCAACCGCCGAGCAGCAGGGCCGCCAGCAGCATTGCCTGAGTTTTCATACCGCCATTCCTTAGCTGTGAAAAACCACAATTTACGCCGATCAGATGCAAAAGGCACCTAGGCCATCGGTGGCAGTCGCCGCTTGACCGGGGTCTTCTTGACGATCGCCGTATTGGTTTCCGCCAATGTATTGAGGCGGTCGAGCAGGGTGTCGAGCTGTTCCATCGAGCGCACATGCAGGCGGGCGATAAAGCAGTCCTCACCGGTGACCTTGTCGCACTCGGTGAACTCCGGGATCGACATGATCTGCCGTTCCACCTCCTGCAATTGCCCGGGCAGAGGTCGTACCCGGACGATCGCCTGCAGCTGATAGCCAAAACATTTCGGGTCAACCTCCACCGTATAGCCCTTGAGCACGCCGCGCTCTTCCAGACGCCGTAGCCGCTCGGCCACGCTCGGCGACGACAGGCCGCTGATCTGCGCCAGCGCTTTAAGTGAACGCCGGGAATCTTCCATCAAGGCACCGATGAGAACCTGGTCGATATCGTCAGTCATGTGTGAATTCCCGTATTAGGCAAAAGGTGCAAAACACCCACGATAAAAAAGGCCAAAAGGGAGTTTAGCCTGCTTTATGCGCTGGAGCAGCCTGGCGCTCGCTTGGCATACTTTCGCCATGCTTCACCTTAGCCTCAGGAGAACAATGATGGACAACGCAATCCGCCGCGGCTCGCTGGAAATGACCGCCGCCATGCTGATATCCGGGACGATCGGCTGGTTCGTGCTGGTGTCCGGGCAACCGGTGCTGGACGTGGTGTTCTGGCGCTGCGTGTTCGGCGCCGGGACCTTGCTGTTGATCTGCGCCGCGTTCGGCTTCCTTCGTCCGGGGATCCTCACCCGCACGACCTTTCTGCTGGCGGTGCTCAGCGGAATGGCGATTGTCGGTAATTGGGTGTTGCTGTTCGCGTCCTATTCCCGCGCCTCGATTGCGATCGGCACGGCGGTGTATAACGTGCAGCCGTTCATGCTGGTCGGTCTGGCGGCCTTGTTTCTTGGCGAAAAAATCACCTTGCAGAAGCTGTTCTGGCTGGCAGTTTCCTTCATGGGAATGCTGGCAATCGTCAGCGCCCATGGCACTCAAGGGGAGAGCGGCAACGATTATTTGCTGGGGATTGCTCTAGCCTTGGGTGCGGCGTTTCTGTATGCGATTGCCGCACTGATCATCAAGCGCCTGACCGGCACGCCGCCACATCTGATCGCGCTGATTCAAGTCTGCACTGGCGTATTGTTGCTCGCGCCGTTCGCGCATTTCGGTGCGCTGCCGCAAGGTGCCGACGCCTGGGCCAGTCTGGTGACATTGGGTATCGTTCACACCGGTCTGATGTATGTGTTGCTCTACGGCGCCATTCAAAAGTTGCCGACAGCGCTGACCGGCGCGCTGTCGTTCATCTATCCGATTGCGGCGATTTTCGTCGACTGGTTCGCCTTCGGCCACCGCCTGGAACTGCTGCAATGGATCGGAGTGGCGGCGATTCTGCTGGCCGCCGCCGGCATGCAACAAGGCTGGGGCTGGAAAACCCGGCGGCTGGCGGCACAGTAAGGTTCAGATGTTCCAGCGCGGCGCGGTGGCCGCCAGACGTTGGCGCATTTCGCTGATATTGGCTGCCAGTTGTCGCGTCAGCATCCGATAGCCGTCCAGCGTATTGGCAACCGGCGCATCCAGGTCCGCTGCCGGCAGTTCCATCGGACGCTCCAGCCGCTGCGACGCGCCGGTTTTCAACGCGCGGGCCATGCCGATCAGTTGCACGCGAATCTGCCGGTGCTCAGCCTTCAACGCCGTTTGCAGATGCGCCGTGGCCGCGGGGTCGCTAGCGTTGGGGCGGATATTGCCGAGGATTTCCAGGGTGCTGATGCACATGCGCAGGTTGCGCTGAATGGCGTCGAGCTCGGTCATGGAGATTTTCACTTCCTTGGACACCGACGGCATCAGCGAGCGTAATTGCACCATTACCGCGCCGACTTTGCTCATCAGCCGCACATGTTCGTCGGCGCTGACCGCTTCACCGTTGATGATGCGCCCGTACACCGTGGCGCAATCGCGCAAGGCATCGGCGAGGTTGTAGCGCCACGAGTAGACCGCGTACAGCGGGAGGGCGAAGGAAAAAGCCAGGGCGAGGGCGATGCCGATCAAGATGTCGACACCGCGCCACAGACCATCGGTGATCGGGTTATCGCCATGTCCGGCGACGATGAACACGGTGATGGCCGAGAGCAGGGCGGTGTAGCCACCCTTGCCGATCGCGTGATACGAGAAAAAGCCACAGACCACCGCCATGGAAAAATAGGTCAGCCACGGCAGGTCCAGCCACGCATGTTGCGCCACCAGCGCCAATCCGACCCCTGCACCGATCAACGTGCCAATGGCGCGCTCGGCGGCTTTCTTGCCGATATTGCCGTGGTGCTGCAAGCCACCGATCACCACCAGCATCGTCACCGATGCCCACTCGCCGTGGGGAAGGTTGATGCCGGTGGTCAACAGAATCGTCGCCAGCAACCCCAGCGCGACCCGCACGGAATGGATCAGTCGGGCGTGGCGGTAGCGCCGATACGGGTCCAGCAGCGGGCGCAGGATTCGGCGCAACAGTGGTGGCAGGCGGTGGGAGCTGTAAGTAGTCAGTGCGAACCTCGTGAGTCAGTCAAATCAATGGAAGGGGAAAATGTAATTCATCCAGGCCGACATGCGCAGCAGGATTTTGCGCATCGCGCCGATGTGATGGAAGTGCTGGCTGTACAGCGCCGCCTGTCCGTAAGCGCCGCCAGGCATGAGCGCGCTGTATTCGGCGAAAGCCGGGTCAGTGATTTCAATGATCACCGGCACCCGTCCCGCCGGTGGCGAGCCGGTGTAGCTGATCAGCGTGCCGGAAGGCTGCACCTGCCCCTCGGCGATCACGCCAATGACGCTTTTTACCCGTCCCGCAAAGACCTTGCCGGGAATGCCATCGAAGGCCACTTCGGCCTCATCGCCCACTGTCAGACGGAGCAGGCTGTTCTGACGCATCCACGCGGCAAAATACTGACCTTCCTGGGGAATAAACACCATCGACGGGCGCAGCGGCAGCTTGCTCGCCATCATCCCCGGTCGCAGCGAAACATGGGTCACAAAGCCTTTGCTCGGCGCCCGCACCACGGTGTTGTCCAGCTCGAACTGAGCATTGTCCAGTTGCGCCTGCAGATCGTCAGTGCGGGCGATGGCCGCGTCCAGTTCGCGTTGAGTACCGAAGTTGCGGCGAATCAGTTCGGTGATGCGATAACGGTCGCCCTTGGCGGCTACCAGCTGCGCCTTGAGGGATTTGAGCCGGTTCTGAAAAGGCGTAGGGTCGATGCGAAACAGCACGTCGCCTTTTTCCAGAGGCTCGTTGCCCTTGACCGGCACGTCGATGACCTGGCCGCTGACGATCGGAATCACCGGCACCGAGACAAAGTAGGAGCGCGCCACCTCGGAATAGGGATGGTTGTAGTTCATGGTGAAAATCAGCGCGCCGATGATCAGCACACCACCCAGAACAGCCGTGGGCACCGTCCACTTGTTCAGCGGAATGCGGAAGATCTTGAAGATGGCGACACAGAGTGCGGCGTAGGTGAGGATGAGCAACAGATCCATGCTCAGATCCCCCGCGTATCGGCAGCAGGGGCAGCAGGAAACTGCGCTTCGAGTCGCTCGATGCGGTCCTGCAGCTCCAAGACTTGCTGCTCCAGCCGGATGACATGGTTTTGCACGGGTTTGCCATCACCGAAACCCCAGCCGCGGTCCTCCCGATAGGCCATCGCCCAAATCCACAAAAACGGCCAGAGCGCATGCAGGGTGAACAGGCTGACCCAGCCAGTGGCATGAATGGCATCCTGGTGCGGGTGCTTGCGGTGGACGGCGATCTCGTACGGGATGTCATGCAGCACGATGATCCCGTAAAACAGCACTAGACCGACAAACACCAACAGGCCCAACGCGAAGTAATCGAGCATGGTCAGCCTCCCGGGCATCCAGCAATGCTGGGCTCAGTGTAGACACTGAAACGCCGGGAGGCGGCCGCTATCGAGCAGGATTAATCAACTCTGCCCGATAGCCGACTCAGAAGATGTAATCGGTGGTCAGGAAGCTCGAATCACGCCCGCGAATGATCTCGCTGATCAAATCCTTGTTGCTCTCTTGGAATTTGGTCGCCACCAGCGTGCGGATCGAGAACACCCGCAACGCATCGTGAACCGAGAGCGTGCCTTCGGCGGAGTTCTTGCGGCCGTTGAACGGGTAAGTGTCCGGGCCGCGCTGGCACTGGGCGTTGAGGTTGATCCGCCCGACCTGATTGGCGAAGGTGTCGACCAGTCGGCCGACCGCCACCGGGTTGGTGCCGAAGATGCTTAACTGCTGGCCGAAATCCGACTCCAGCACATAGTCGATCACGGTATCGAGATGACGGTAGGGCACAATCGGCACGACCGGGCCGAATTGCTCTTCCTGATACACGCGCATCTGCGGGTTCACCGGGTACAGCACCGCCGGATAGAAGAACGACGCGCGGGATTCGCCGCCATTCGGGTTGACCACTTGCGCACCCTTGCTCTGCGCATCTGCCACCAGGCCGTGCAGATAATCCACCTTGCCGGATTCCGGCAGCGGCGTCAGCGAAACACCGCTTTCCCACGGCATGCCCGGTTTCAGCGTGGCCAGTTTGGCGTTGAATTTCTCGATGAAGCTGTCGACCACGTCTTCATGCACGAAGAGGATTTTCAGCGCGGTGCAGCGCTGGCCGTTGAACGACAGTGAGCCGGTGACTGCTTCGCTGACAGCATTGTCGAGATCGACTTCGGGCAAGACGATGCCAGGGTTCTTCGCATCCAGACCGAGAGCGGCGCGCAAACGGTGTGGTTTCGGGTGCAGTTTCTTCAGGTCGCTGGCGGCCTTATTGGTGCCGATGAAAGCGAAAATGTCGATCTTGCCGCTGGCCATCAGTGCGCTGACAGTCTCGCGGCCGCTGCCGTAGATCACGTTGATCACACCGCTCGGGAAGCTGTCGCGGAAGGCTTCGAGCAATGGCCGAATCAAAAGCACGCCGAGCTTGGCCGGTTTGAATACCACGGTGTTACCCATGATCAGCGCCGGGATCAGCGTGGTGAAGGTTTCGTTGAGCGGATAGTTGTAAGGGCCCATGCACAGTGCGACGCCGAGCGGTACGCGGCGGATCTGCCCGAGGGTGTCCTGCTCCAGCTCGAAGCGGCTGGAGCGGCGATCAAGTTCTTTCAGGGCGTTGATGGTGTCGACGATGTAATCGCAGGTGCGATCGAACTCTTTTTCCGAGTCCTTGAGGTTTTTGCCAATCTCCCACATCAGTAGCTTGACCACGGCTTCGCGCTGCTCGCGCATGCGGCCGAGGAACGCTTCGACATGCTGGATGCGCTCGGCCACGCGCATGGTTGGCCACAGGCCCTGACCGCGGTCGTAGGCGCGGACGGCGGCATCGAGGGCGGTGAGGGCGGTGTCGGCATCCAGCAGCGGTGTGCTGCCGAGAATGACCTGTTCTTCACCGTTTGCGCCTTTCACGTAAACCGGGCTACGCACCTGCGCGAGCGGGCCGTCCCAGCGGCGCAACTGGCCGTCGACCAGATATTCGCGTTGCTCGACCTGAGCATCAAGGCGGTATTTTTCCGGGATGTCGCTGACAGAAGGGAACAGATTGCCAAGGATGTTTGCTGTGGTCATGTCGCTACCCCGTGTTGATGTCCGCATGCAGATCAAAAAGTCTCTACAGGTTATACGCCTGAATGTCCGTTGATTTAACCCCGTGAATGTCACGCGAATGTCACGCAACGGTGCTCCCACAGGTTCATGTGCACAACCACAAATCCCCTGTAGGAGTGAGCCTGCTCGCGATTGCGGTGTGTCAGTCACAGAAGAGTTGGCTGACCTGACGCCATC